>JBNMIW010000294.1:0-2750 GCA_050873485.1 Lachnospiraceae bacterium
CATTAAACAGACGGCGATGTGTTACCACATCAACCAATCTGCTCGCTCTGTTAGCCATTCTTTCAAAGTCCGGCTCGGCTATGGCGCTCCCGGAATATACATCTGTGTAAAATTCATAGTCTGCATATGCCATAGCCGTTCACCTTACCCTCTCGTAATGATACGTGCAATCGGAATCGCTTTGTGTGGGAAGTATTCCGCAGTACCACTCTCGTTAGAGTTTGCAAGCTCCCAGTTAGAACCGGTAGAAAGCTGTGCATCTGTTGGAGAGATGAAATTAGGCTTCTTGAATGAAATACCATATGGAGCAAAGATCTTACGCTGACGGCTCCACAATGTAGTCTCACCGCCATTGGTCTTATCATCCTCACTCATAGAATAAGGCTTCTTAGCACCACAGTTGGTATATTCAATAGCACCATCACCGAATACATATGTTGTGTACTTCACATATCCAGGTTGTGCTGCCACATATCCATCCTGACCCTTTGTGCCGCTTTCTTCTACAGCCTCTACTACCTCTGTTGGCATATTATCGTCAATCAATACGATACGACCATTCACAGTACCAAGAGTAACATCTCTCTGCATACCCTCAGAATCTGTGTATTTAGCATATGCAAGAATCTTAAGGTTCTCCAGATTCGTTGCAACCTGCGAATGCATAATTGAAAGGGTAAACTTTGACTTATTGTCTCCGAGAGCCTTCTGGATACCAGTATTCAACGTAGTCTCGCTGAACTTATTATCCGTCTCATTCTCAGAGATATCGTAAGTGTGACCGTTAACGAATTCCAAGTTCTTTGCCCCGGTCATAGCAAAAATACCCTTCAAGGTTGCAAGAATCGTCTGCTGATCTACGTCATCCCAGAACTCTGCAATCTCCTGTACCGCTGGCAAGAAATCCTCACCTGTGATATCAGATGAGAAGTCATTCTCCGTCCATCCCTGTGAACGTCCAACTACCACACGCCCCTGTGTATAAGTCTTGCGACTCTCTACTCCGATATCTGTCTTACCATCATAGTTAGACGGTGTACCGGAAATACGAGCCTTGATTGGAGTTACGATATAGTTACCACCTGCTGCATCCGGCAACATAGCAGCATATTCGCTTTTCTCAACCAATGCTCTTGATTTTAACAACTCATTACGATTGAGGTTATCAATCTGATCAACATACGCTTGGAATACTTCACCGTTGAAGTTCTTAGCATCAAATAATGACATAATTATTCATCCTTTCCGATGTACTGTGAGATATCCATATCCGGATTCTCATTCTTCATCTTAAACAACTCGGTCATTGTCATATGACCTTTCTTTTCCTTACTACCCTGTGTTCCTCTGGTGAACTGTGGCTTATTATTCTCCAGATTCTGCTGTTCTTCATCTACAAATGCAGAAGCATCTTTCTCCTTGATCGTAGCAATCATATCATTCAGACCGATAATCTTACCATCAATCAGCTTCAGATCCGCATCTGTAATCTTCCGCATGACCGAATCCTTGGCAGATTCAGAAGTAAATTTAACCTCTTCCATTGCCTTAGAAAGCGCATCCGCAAAATCTCTCTTGTAGATCTCCTGCTTATGCTTCTCTTCCATCTCTTTCTTCTCGGTCTTATACTGCTCCAGCTTCTTGTTCATTTCTTCCACATCTACTCCCTCAAAACCTTTGAGTGTTTCGTTTGCGGTGTCAAGCTGTTCCTTGTAGCCATCACGCTCCGTCTCTAACTTCTTGACCTTCTTGTCATGTTCGCCAATGGTCTTGTAATTCTTAGCCACTTCCTCATTGAGCGTGTCTGCCTTGTCCTTTGGTACCTCAATACCGATACCCTTCAAAATCTCTAAAATGTTCTGCATGTTCTATTCTCCTTCATCGTTTTATTTAACTGCTCCGTCAGCAGTGGTGGAAAATTGCACTGTAAACCCGTGCGCGGTAATCCGCTGGCAAGGATTCGAACCTTGCTACAACATCCTGGAGGATATTAGATGTTGCTCCTAAGTCAGCAACCTTACAGCGGGCCTTTCATATTGAAAGGAGGTAAGAAGAAAAAAAGAGCCGGCTGCAATCGCTATAAGCGGTACTACAGTCGGCTCACGTTTTCAAATAAAAAAGAACCCAGTATTCTTGTTAATACTCGGCTCTTAGGCTCTACTTAATTCTTCTCGCATCGAAATTGATTATTCTTTCCTTCCGACACCACTTACAATATGCCGGAAATGATTTCAATACGGTTTCACTATTATATTTTAGCATCTTCGGCTGATGGCATACCGGACATGGCAACCACTTCGCCTCGTCATCTTTCTTCCAAATGTCCATCTAACACCTCTATATTATCATTTCTATCACAATATTGCAACCATGTTTTTGAATATTGTTGATGATCCAAATCCCATACAAATCACCTTCTTTGTCAACCATCAACCTTATTAGCAACAACCTCTATATCATTAATTCCTACTCGGTTATTACCATTCTTAACCATAGCGACCGACTCAACGATATATTTTGATCCTTCATATTCAAAACTATATCCACAAGATATATCCTTAACGTCACCATGTATAGAGAATGTATCTAATCCTCTAACTGTATTATTCTTCTCTATTTTGATCATGTTGACCACCTTTTCTCCAAGTTAATACATCAATTCCCTAATCTGTGAAAGATATTTATTCTCCAATGCCTTATACCTCTCGTTACATTTTTTTTGATTGAACCCAATAAATTCTTCATCTTCA
>JBNMIW010000295.1:0-2749 GCA_050873485.1 Lachnospiraceae bacterium
AGCACGAAACACAATAACGTAAATACCGGTTGCAGGGATATAACATCTATCATAAGCAGGTACTTCAGAGCCGCCGGTACTTGGCGAGGTATTTTCGAGCCTAGTACCGTTGCGAGCGATGAGTAGCGAGAGCGTGCCTGCAATGATGATGTTATATCCAAAACAACCGGTTCATAACTTAATGTTTCGTGCGTCCGACTCATGCTGTGCAAGGGAATAAGATTACAATACGTATGGGGTTACCTGGTAAACGTAATAGTTCAGCCAATTGAAATACAATGTATTAGCATGACATCTCCAGGATTTGATTGGTGTCTGTGACGGATCATCATCCGGATAATAATTGCATGGTATTTTCGGATTCAATCCCTTGTCTACATCTCTCTTATACTCTTGATCAAGCGTCATCGTATCATACTCCGGATGTCCGGTAACAAAAATATTCTTACCACCCTCTGCAATGATCAGATACGGTCCGGTAATCTCACTTTCCGAAACAATCTCCAATTTGTCATTTGCCACAATATCTTCTTTGCTCACGCCGGTGTATCTGGATTGTGGCACCCAGAAAGAATCATCAAATCCCCGCACCAATGGTGTCCGCTTATGAAACGTATAATGTTTATAGATACCGGAAAATTTTTCCGGAAGCAGATATTTTCTGACACCATACCGATAATACAAGCCTGCCTGTGCCCCCCAGCAAATGTGAAGGGTAGATGTAACATTTTTCTCTGACCAGTCCATAATCTTAGTCAGTTCATCCCAATATTCCACTTCTTCAAAATCCATTTTCTCTACCGGTGCACCGGTTATGATCATCCCATCAAATCTACGGTTCTTAATCTCTTCAAATGTTGTATAAAACCGTTCCAAATGTTTCCTGGCAACATTTTTAGGTTCATATGTTCCTGTACGGATAAATGAAATATTGACCTGCAATGGTGTATTTGCAAGGCTACGCAGTAACTGTAATTCCGTATCTTCTTTCAATGGCATAAGATTAAGAATCACAACTTCAAGCGGACGAATATCCTGACTCATTGCCCGGTCTGCATCCATCACAAATATATTCTCTTCCTCTAGTATCTTTTTTACCGGTAAATCATTATCAATTCTAATTGGCATAACATTTCCTCTTTTCTATCTATCCTATTATATCTTCTCCATTTGCAATTCTTACAAATTCTTCTTCCGAAAGAATTGGAATGGAAAGTTCTCTTGCCTTTTTATTTTTGGAAGAATTCGAGGTAACATCATTATTGATCAGGTAATCTGTATTCTTTGATACAGATCCTGTTACTTTACCTCCTAATTTTTCAATGTATTCTTTTAATTCATTTCGGTTGGCAAACCGTTCCACACTGCCTGTTATAACAAAGGTCTTACCCTCTAAGGTCTGCTCCGAATCATTTTCTTCCTTTTCAAAAGTAATCTCCGCAAGTAATTCATTCACAATCCGCATTCTCTGTGGATCGGCAAAGAAAGCACAAAATGCTTTGGCTAACACCTCTCCAATTCCATCAATTGCGACCAATTCTTCTTCCGATGCATGAATAATACGTTCAAAATCCTGTCCAAAATAGGAAACGATCACTTTTGCATTTGCAAGACCAATTCCGCTAATACCAAGGCTGTATATAAACTTGGCCATTGCAACCGTTCTTGCATTTTCAATTGACTTCATCAGGTTATCATAAGACTTCTGTCCAAATCCATCCATCTCAACAATTGCTTCTTCGTGTTGATTCAAATGAAAGATATCCGACAGATCTTTTAAAAATCCCATGGATATAAATTTCTCTAACGTAGCATCCGATAACCCGTCTATATTCATGGCATTTCTCGATACAAAATGTGAAAATCCCTTAATTTGCTTTGCACTGCATAACGGATTCATACAATATAATGACTGTACTCCATTTACATCCTGTAATGTGGTCGGTTCACCACATGCCGGACAAGTCGCCGGAATCTCAAGATCATTGCTCCTTGTAAGATTATCTGCCACCTGTGGGATGATCATATTTGCTTTGTACACCGTGATCTCATCACCAATTCCCAATCCCAATGCCCGTAAAATGCTGACATTGTGCAAACTCGCCCTTGTCACGGTTGTTCCTTCCAATTCCACCGGTTCAAAAACAGCTACCGGATTGATCAGACCGGTTCTGGAAGGTGACCATTCCACTTCCAAAAGTTTGGTCTGTGCCTGTTCATCCGCCCATTTGAACGCAATCGAATCTCTTGGAAATTTAGCAGTGGTTCCCAGACTCTTTCCATATACAATATCATTATAAGATAATACCAATCCATCCGATGGTATATCATTATCCGGTATTCTTGCCGCAAAATCCATTACCTGATCTTCCAGTGTATCTTTCGTAACAACAAAATGTTCCACCACATCAAATCCCTGTTTTGCAAGCCAGGCAAAACGTCCTGTCATCGTGTTGTCATAACCATTTTCCTTCATCTGCTGCTCATTTAATACATCTGCAACGAGTGCAAATGCATAAAAATGAACGTGTCGTTTTGCAGTTATCTCATTATTAAGCTGTCTGACCGAACCGGAACACAGATTACGCGGATTCTTGTATTTCCCTTCTGCCTCCGGTATCTCCTCATTCATTTTATTAAAATCCGAATAACGGATAACCGCTTCTCCGCGAAGTACCAATCTTCCCAAATACGGTATCTGTTGGGGAACATTTACAAATGTTTTTGCATTATTCGTAATGACCTCTCC
>JBNMIW010000296.1:0-2747 GCA_050873485.1 Lachnospiraceae bacterium
AGATAAATGTTAAAAAATCCACCAGAATAAAAATAAACACTGGTGGATTTTCTGTTTGATATAAAATCTTACTCAAAAGCTATCTTTTTCAGTGCCCTCCTCACGCTGTGCAAGGGTGTAAATTTAATTGGCGAGTGGCAAGATGCTCTTTTTGATAGCATCAAAACTTTCTTTACTGATAACATGCTCCATCTTACAAGCATCTTCAGCAGCAATTTTGGCATCCACACCAAGACTGACTAACCAATTTGTGAAAAGTTCGTGCCGTTCGTAAATCATTTCTGCGACTTCTTTGCCGGCAGGAGTTAAGCTGATGTATCCGGCGTCGGATACAGTAATGTATTCTTTCTCTCGTAGATTCTTCATTGCAATGCTGACACTTGATTTCTTGAAACCTAATTCGGTTGCAACATCAACAGAACGTACAACAGGTAAAGATCTGCTTAGAAGAAGTATTGTTTCCAGATAGTTTTCTGATGATTCATTCGTTGCCATATTCATACCTCCCAATAATATAAAGAATGTTAGGGATATATTCATCAATTTATCAGAAAATGAAATCCCTAACATAGAAAAAATCCCTAAATACACAATGTAATTGTAACACATATTACTAAAATTTGAAAGAAATATTATTTTATTGAAAAAAGTTATTGACAACTAATGAAAGTTAGCATACACTAACAAATGATTAAGGAACATATATTCATACAAAGGAGTACATGTCATATGGAAGGAGTTGGTTGTATGCCGTTAACAATGGCGAGAGAAGGAGAAGAGAACGTAATTAAGAAAATTGGAGGCAAAGAAGAGACCAGACAGTTTTTGGAGAACCTCGGATTTGTATCCGGCGGTACGGTTACGGTAATCTCAGAGATCAACGGAAATATGATTGTGAACGTGAAGGACTCACGGGTGGCAATCGGTAAGGATATGGCGAATCACATCATGGTATAATGTATCGTTTCAAATGAATGAAAAAGGAGAATTAGCATGAAAACATTAAAAGAAGTAGCATGCGGCGAGACAGTTAAAGTTACAAAGCTGACTGGTGCCGGCCCTGTTAAGAGAAGAATCATGGATATGGGTATTACCAAAGGTGTTGAGATTTATGTAAGAAAAGTTGCACCGCTTGGAGATCCGGTAGAAGTTACTGTAAGAGGATATGAGTTATCTCTTCGTAAAGCAGATGCTGAAATGATCGAGGTAGAATAATCATATTTTTTTACATAATGGTTAGTGGACACTAACAATAAATAGAAGTAACAAATTATAGATAGTTATAACTATCAACTGCAATAAAAAGGAGAAAGAAAATGTCAGTAAAAATTGCATTAGCAGGTAATCCAAACTGCGGTAAAACAACATTATTTAATGCACTGACCGGTTCTAACTAGTTTGTAGGTAACTGGCCAGGTGTTACGGTAGAGAAGAAAGAAGGTAAGTTGAAAGGTCATAAAGATGTGACAATCATGGATTTGCCGGGTATTTATTCTTTGTCCCCATACACGTTAGAGGAAGTCGTTGCCCGTAATTATTTGATTACAGATCGTCCGGATGCTATTATTAATATTGTAGACGGTACGAATATTGAGAGAAACTTATATCTCTCCACACAGATTATGGAGCTTGGTATTCCGGTGATTATGGCGATCAATATGATCGACGTATTGGAAAAGACTGGTGACAAGATTGATACAGCCAAATTAAGTAAGAAATTAGGTTGTGAAGTTGTTGAGATTTCTGCCTTGAAAGGTACAGGAATTGAGAAAGCTGCTGCTAAGGCAGTAGATCTTGCAAAGAAGAATGAACAGGTTGTACCGGTACATGAATTTGCGAAAGAAGTAGAAGATGTCATCAAAGCGGTTGAGGATAAGTTAACGGATGTAGAAGAAAGTCAGAGACGTTTCTTTGCAATCAAATTGTTAGAGAAGGATGAGAAGATCATTGAGCAGATGAAGAATGCTCCGGATGTATCGGCTGAGATTAAACAGTTAGAAGATGCAATGGATGACGATACAGAAAGTATTATTACAAATGAAAGATATGTATATATCTCATCTATTATCGGTGATTGTGTAAAGAAAGCAAATGGCAAGAAGTTAACAACTTCTGATAAGATTGATAAGATTGTAACAAACCGTATTTTGGCTTTGCCAATCTTTGCGGTTGTTATGTTCCTTGTATACTATATTGCAATGGTAACGGTTGGTGCTGCTGCAACAGATTGGACAAATGATAATTTGTTTGGCGATGGTTTCCATTTATTTGGAATCGGATCAGCTGCTTACAGTGAGAAAGCAGATGAGTATGACGAAGCAAGCGGCATTGTAAATGGATATGTTACTTACTTGGATGAGCAGGGTGTTGATGTTGCGGAGATCTCAGATGCATTAGACAGTGAAGCGGATGAGTATGATGCAGATGCAGCAAGCAAGGCATTGGATACATTAGAGACAGTTGCGGCTGATTATCCGGAAGCTACATATTCCGTAGAAGACGAAGAGACACTTGCAACAGAGAATGTGACAGCAACTTATGAAGATTTGAAAGGTGCAATCGCAACAGAGAAAGATTATAATTGTGAAGCGCCGGACCCGGCAGAATATGGTGTATGGGTTCCATCTATTCCGGATGCAATTGATGCCGGTCTTCAGAAAATCGGTTGTGCAGATTGGTTAGAGGGATTGATCATTGATGGTATTGTTGCCGGTGTTGGTGCTGTACTTGGTTTCGTACCTCAGATG
>JBNMIW010000297.1:0-2746 GCA_050873485.1 Lachnospiraceae bacterium
CCGGTGTACAGATCCAACACCGTAAGATCTAACGTCGAGCTGGTTCTGCCATTATCTAAAAAACTGATGCAGGAATTCAGCAACTCAATCGCCAGTCCCCGTCCAAATCCCGCTGAAAGCAATTGTTCTAATAATTCCACGACCTGACCGCTTTTCGTATTCGCCGCCTCTCCACTTCCCATGCCGTCCGAGATCATCAAAACCGCTTTCCCGTTTTCCAACCGGATCACAGAAAAATTGTCTCCGCAAAGAGCCTCTCCATTCCGATTGCACCGCACAATCCCGGTTGTCAGCATATACTCTGCCTGCTCCGTAAATGCAAACCGGCTTTCCCTTCTGCCGACAGCATCTTCACTTCGTTCCAAACATACCATTTCTTTACCGACAATGCCGCAAAGCGCCTGCGCCATCTTCTTGCCCGTAACCACTTTTTCCTTGTCTAAATAACAGCTTAAATATACTTTTAAACGCTGATCGGCATCCTTTACCATAACCGCTTTCGTCACATTGACTCCCATTCTGCTGAAACGTGCCACAACCCTGCACTCAAATACTTCTACCTGCAAAGAACGCTCTGACAACGTAACCGGAAAGGTCTGGATCACCTCACCGATCTGTCCCAACTGCCGGATAAAATTATGCCGTAGTTCTGCCAATCGGTTACTCTGCGATTCGACAGCATTTAGCAATGAAATACCATCTCCGCTCAGATACATATTACTCAACCCATTTGGAAGATCCTGCGCCTGTTCCTCCTGCTCGGATAATATCTTTTCCATCGCAACAAACGCCTGTCCAAACTTCTCGATCCGTCTCCGGCTCGCCTCCTGGATCAGAATATCCTGTGACAAGGCAGTCACATCCTCCTTCCTTATCGGAACACGCTTCAGCCATACAGAAGGTGTCAGTAGAAACAAAGCGGATACCGCTACTGCCCCTGTCAAGGATGCGGCTTCTAACAATGCGCGGTCATATAATACCCCCAGCAGCAGATAACCGGCAAAATAGGACAAAAGCACTCCGGGTTTACCAAGTTCTTTCATGATCACGGCAAGGCTTGCCAACAGGATCATAACAGCAAGATACGATACATCCCCCATTCGAAATGCAAGTACCAAACCGGTAATGCTTCCCGTTGCAATACCGATACTTCCGTCAAACCGGTAAGTGTTATAAAGGAGCAGATAACCGCAGACAACAAACAAGACAGGAAATGCTCCATTTCCCGCCGGACAGCCAAACAACGCTGTTGCCAATAATGCAAATATACCCACAAACCGTTTGTTGTCTGCAAACATTCTCCCTGTTCCCGAACGGAGTGCCGTCATGCCCTGCTGGAAGATCAGAACGGAACAGCCACATAAGATTCCTTCTAACAATGTGTAGATCACACTGATCTCCTTTCCCGTGATCAGATATTGATACGGCATGCTGACTGCCCACAGGACACCGCCGCTCGCCAGTGCAATCTGATAATTATTTGCAAAGATCTTACTGCGATCCGTACTCTTTAACATGCCAAGTAAAAATACGAGCACCAGTCCGTATCTGATCATGGCAGCTCCATCCATATAACTTGCCACCCCAAGCATTAAAGCTATAAATATTCCAAATGAACTCTGTTCCTGTAAGTACGCTGCCATAAAAAATGGCACAACAAAAGGATACATTCCAAACAGGCAGCATCTTGCTACCAGAAATGCAAGGATATGTATCCCCAAATATTCTATCTTATATCGCATATTGCATTCCTCCCACTATCTCTAGTGGGACAGAGTATAGCAGATTCCTTGTCCGCAATCTGTCAGTTTGCCACGAATATATCCGCAACTTCCGACACCTTTTACGGTTATGTTCTGCGATCATTTATTCCCGGGTTCGATCAATATCTCATCCGGATACACCAGACCGAGTTTGTTCTTTGCAATATCTTCCATATATTTCTTTGTCTGCATATATTTCTCTAATGCTTCCAGGTCCTTTGTCCGTTGTTCCTCTTCTTTGATCTGGCTTTCCAGTATCTCCTGCTTCTTTGTAAGTTCTCCACTCTGTTTTTTCAAAGATGCGGAGCGGATTCCCACACAGACAACAAACACGATCACGACAACTACGATCAACGGAAGTCCTTTTTTCATTTTCTTTTTTCTCTTACGACGTCTGCTCATTTGATCACCCGTTTCTCATTTATCTACTCTTTACTGCCATTTTAACCTCTGCCAACGCTTTTTTCAATGTTTTTATCACAGAGCGTTTCATAGACACGATTGGTCTGACCACCAGCCTCACCCCTTTTTTCCAGCAGGGTACGATCTTATCCGCCAGAAACATCAAAATTCTGCTTATGGTAAGCATATAGATCAATACACCCAGAAACATCCCCAAAAAGGCGTATCCCCTCAATGCTCCACGATTATAATAAAACAGTGTCCGGAATACCATCCATGCCGTAAACATCCAGAAAGCAAGATCTTCTATATCCACGACAATCTCTTTATGAGGAATCAGCATCCGAAAAATACGCACACCGTCATATACCAGTGCCAACACCGCTCCTAACAGCAAACACACCACAAACAACTCTGCCTCGGCATATATCAAATCCGCCATGTACTCCCCTTACTTAAACAGGCGGTTGAACAATCCATTTTCACCTTTCATGCCCGGTTTCAGATCGGAATATGTAAAGGAATCCACCCTGCCGTCTACTTCCACTTCTCCTTTTTCCAAGGTCAACTTGGTTACGTTC
>JBNMIW010000298.1:0-2742 GCA_050873485.1 Lachnospiraceae bacterium
GAAAAAGTAAGAGCGGATTTTGTAAAGGAGTTTGAAGAGGTTGACGCAGCGGACATCATGCAGGCGGAACAACAGCTTTTACAAAACGGCACACCGTTAGAGGAAGTTCAGCGTCTTTGTGATGTACATGCAGCGTTGTTTCATGGAAAGACTAAAGAAGAACAGATTGCAAATGCAGAAAAACAGTCGGTTGCGGCATTAAAAGAAAAACGGCAGAAATCCGTGGAGGCATATGCCGGGATACCAGGGCATCCTATCCGTACATTTGTGTTGGAAAACAAAGAATTAGAAAAAGTGATCGCACAGTGTAAGGCAACGATCGGGACAGGAAAGATAGAGGACGAATTATTTGAGCGGCTTCGGGAAGTATCTGTACATTATGCAAAAAAAGGAGATCTGTTATATCCGCATTTAAATGTCAAATACAAGATCAGCGGTCCGTCAGCGGTTATGTGGACAGTGGATGATGAGATCCGGGATGAACTGGCATCGTTAGCGAAGAATAGAACAAATGATTCTGCATGGATGGAGCAATTGCAGGCAGTGCTGGTTCGAATGGAGGAGATGATCTACAAGGAGCAGAATATTCTTTTTCCAAATTGTGCATTGAACTTTACGGAAGAAGAATGGATGCATATATATCGGGATTCAAAAGATTATGTAAAATGTCTGGGTGTGGAAAATGAAGTCTGGGATCAGGCAGAACAGTATTTGAAACAAATGCTGGACGAGCAGAAGCATGCTACGGAAGATGAGATTGTGATGAAGGGCGGGCATATGACATTGGAACAGTTAGAGGCAATGTTAAATACAATACCGTTAGAATTAACTTTTGTGGACGTAGACAATGTCAATCGATATTTTAATGAAGGACCGAAAGTATTCAAACGTCCGGGTATGGCGATTGATCGGGAAGTTTTTTCCTGCCATCCGCCAAAGATTGAGCAGATGGTGAGAAAAATAATTGAAGATTTTCGAAATGGAGTGAGAGACCAGGTTCCGGTCTGGATGAACAAGAATGGACGTGCCATGCTTGTAACGTACATGGCAGTCCGGGATCGTAACCAACAGTATATAGGTACGGTGGAAGTTGTGCAGGATATGGAATTTGCACGAGAGCATTTTGAGGGAAGAAGCAGATAAGATCTAGTTTGTGATACGATATAGAATTAACGGATGAGCTTCATGTCCTCAATAATCCAGTTATCCTGTTCCATATGATATTCTGTCTGACAGTATGGGCAGATGTGCTGTCTGACCGCATCGAAGCTGCCACCACAGTTGTGGCAGTTTACGGATGTGATGGAAAATCCAGGTATATCGGCGTGGGAGATATCTTTGCTGATTGTTACATCAATACAATCACCGGTCTTTGTAATCTTGCCGTCTGCCTCATTATAGTTGATCCACCATGTACGAAGTGTTATATGCAGGATATTGTTAGCCTGACGTACCTTTTGAATGACAAATGAAGATGTATGTGTCATTTCCACAATATCATGAAAGCGAGGGTCTAAGGTTGTGCCTTTGTAAGAGGTCAGACTTGCAGGATCTTTAGCAAAGACAGCCATACGGATGAGAGAGATAATCTGGCCTTCAAACTTGTCTATTGAAAAATAGCGGTCATAACGTCCAATCAGTGATTTCAGTCTGCTACGGGCACTTAAACTCTTGAAGAATGGGATTCGTTTTCGCCCGTCGTGATCAAATAAGGATGCGATCAATAGAATATCACTTGCAAGAAAGCCAAGTATTCCACCACAGAAAAAGGCTTCAAAATAGCAGAGTAATAATGCAAGCGGAAAGGGAGAAGTATCTCCGTTTTTTATATAAGAGATGCAAGAACAGATCAGAAGGAAAAGAAAACAACCAGCTATGCAGATCGTCATGGTATGTCTCATAATATTCTGACTCTTGAGGGTAGAATTCATCCGTACAAAGTACAGGTTCGTAACCCGTGGGTACAGATCGTGGATATGGAATTGTGTATTGCAGTAGCGGCATCCTTGTGTTAGTTCAGCGACCGGACTGACTGCTCCACAGTTTGGACAGGTGAGCAGCATATTGTCAAGCTGTTCTTCATTTGGTGAATGAATAACAGTTTCGTACATAGTTTCTTCTACATCTCTTTGATACAGCATTTCATCGTTTTTATGGAATGCAATATGGCGGCAGGCAGTTTCATACATGGTATCAGAAGTGTACCAGATTGATTTTCGGGGAAGTGTTGTTGTTCCGCAGTTGTCTCCCTTGACTGGAAGAATCTGTTGAGTCATGGTAAGTTTCTTCTCAGATAATCGTTCCCGTTGTAATTTTAGAAAATATGCAGTATCCCCATCACAGCTTTCCGGAAGCTCTTCGTGTGCGTACCAGTTATTTAGCTCAAATGCAAAGCGGTCAAAGATTCCGCGTTTGGTATCCCAATTTGGAGTATAGCTTTGAAAGGCTTTCTGTTTGGCGCAATATCGCAGGAATAAGCCAATTGCGACAGCACAGATAATACCGCCGATGATCAGACAAAGCAGACGGGCAAGTGCAGGTACATTGCATACACACACGGATGCAAAAGTGCTTCCAAAAGCAAATATGACCGCTGACTGTAGCAATTCGGAAGCCTTCGGCGGCTGAATACCGTTTGAACGGGCTTGGGTAGTTAGGTTAAATAAGCTATTCATTGTTCTCCTCCAAAGTAAATATATTGTACAAATTATATAAAAAGAGAGAGACGGAGTCAATGAAATC
>JBNMIW010000299.1:0-2736 GCA_050873485.1 Lachnospiraceae bacterium
GCTTAGTACCGCTGCGAGCGATGAGTAGTGCAAACGTGCCTGCAATGATATTTAGTTATCATCGTACAACTGCTTTTGTATTCTATCCGTTTCGCACGTCCGTTACTCACGCTGTGCAAGGGTATAATATTCTATGGGCGGATTGTTCCTTTGCGAATGTTCTCCTGCAAAATCTGATCAATCACCTCAAAGAGCTTCTCAGAACCAAGACGTGTCTTTCCTTGTCTTCCATAAACCTGTTCTGCCGAAACACCATGTTCCTTCCAATCGCCTCCGCCATTGCTATTATTCAACATCAGTGGTTGCAGATTATCCATTGCATGAGCGAATTTTGATTCTGCCGTTTGAAATTCTTCAAATTCATCAAACAACTGAGTCAACTCTTCTTTCTGCTCCTCTGGCAACAAAGAAAAAATTCTCTCTTTTGCTGCATCCTCTCTGGCTTTCTGGGTTTTTAGATTCTCTGCATCATATGCATAAGTATCCCCTGCATCAATTTCCACAATATCATGAATCAGGCACATTAACATAACCCTTGCAATGTCGATCGGTTCATTGGAATACTCCTTTAATAGGTATGCCATAATTGCCATATGCCATGCATGCTCGGCATCATTTTCATTTCTTCCATGCCCTGAAAGATGCGTCTGCCGAAAAATATTCTTCTCTTTATCAATCTCTAACGCAAAATCTAATTGTTTCTTTAATCTCTCATCCATTTTTCTTTCTCCATTTGATTCTACTATTCAAAAAAAGCACTGGTTCATTCCCTCTTTTCCGCTCAGACAAACTGCCCTTTGTTTCTATCTGACAACCTATGCAAAAGACAATTCTTTCATTTGAATCCGTTCACTGCCATGATATACAAAATAAAGAGGATGTGTCCCATCTGAAACGACAACAGGAATCGATATCTGCGTCCATTCCTCTTGTAAATTATCCGTAAGTTCTATCTTTCCTACCGGTGTACTCTGATCTTCCGCATATACTTCCATGACGGTCGTAATATACTGTTCACAAGATGCGTCTGGTCGGCATCGTTCTACTTCCTCATCACAACGTTCATCTAACCGGACCGGTCCTTTATATACAACCCGGTTGTGTTCTGTCTCTTTCCGAATGGTAATCCCTATCCGTGTCACACCTTTAAAATCAAAATATTTGTATCCGATCATTGTTCCGTTTTCAATCTCTGCAATAAACCGTTCCGCTCCACAATTTGTAACATTTGGAAACAACATCGTATAAATACTGTTCGAGCCAGTCGGCATATGTCCGTTTGTTAAATTGCAACAGATAGCTGCCGGATAGGTTCCTTCTGCCCGGAGAGGGCCTTCATTTAAACCACAGCTTGTAATCTCTACCTGTGGAATGCTGCCATCCTCCTTAATAGTAATCTTCTCGGCACAGGACTGTCTGCTATAATCCGACTTATGCGTCAGTCGATGATAAAAGACATACCACTGTCCTTCAATCTCCACAATACTTCCATGTGTTGTTCCCGTCATATTCACCCGGTCAGAAGCCGTTCTTCCCAGATATCCGATATCTCCATTTGATACAATCGTTCCGCCAAAGACAAAATCACGATCCGGATAATCACTTGTCGCATAGCATAATTCATGATTTAGCCATGAAGAATAAATAAAGTAATATTTTTCGCCCACTTTTCTCATAGATGAACCTTCAAAGAATGGGTGTGCCTCAAAGCCGGTTCCTTTTACCCGGTATGGAATAATATGATGCGGCGCTTCCTTCACCGTCACCATATCATCTTCTAATACTAATGTCACTGCCCCCATAATGCTATCCGAATACGAAAGAATCTCTTCTCTTGTCCGACCAAACATATCCATCTCGATCTTCATAGCTGCATCATCTGATGCAATATCTGTATCTTCTTCATAACTGTACTGCGTACCGTAATAAAGACGGATTGTCCCATTATCATTGATAACCGCCGGATCAAAACAAATATACCGCATCATAAGTGTGCTATCCGGATTCTTTACATAATCCAGAAATTCAAACGGTCCGGCCGGACTGTCGCTCACCGCCACACTAACCGGTCTGGTATATCCACCATTTCCGTAATCACCGCCCATACAATAATATAGATAATATTTTCCGTCATTTCCCCGCACAACATCCGGTGCAAACATATATGGTAAATTTGGATAATACGGATCCTGTGAAGCCTTATAAATGACACCCTCATATCTCCAGTCCGACAGGTCATCTACCGGTGCGGAATATGTCACATAATCCTCCATACAAAAGGTATATCCACCTTCTCTGTCATGGGAACCATAGATATATACACGATCCCCAAATACATGCGGTTCTCCATCCGGAATATATTCATGTAAAGGCAAATAAGGATTATATACTTGTTGTTTCTGCATTCTATATGCCTCCTATTCTTCCGTTATATCATTCATAAACACATAATAAACATCCCCGTACATCTCTGTATGCACAAAACGTCCACAATCTAAAACTTTCTTCTCCGTTCCGTCCTTACAAATGATGCGGTATTTCACCCGATCAATATCTTTCTCCTGGTGAATCTGACTTGAGATGTCGCACTCCACAATTTTCAGATCATCCGGATGAACCATTCCCTTAAACGAATTACCTGTCAGCTCTATAAATTCCTGTTCATTCTGACATTTATAAAGTTTCAAAAGTTCCCGATTGTATGTAATGAGCTGTTCATTGCCATCCGCATGATAC
>JBNMIW010000300.1:0-2716 GCA_050873485.1 Lachnospiraceae bacterium
ACCCGGTACTCTGTAATGATTCCTTATCTAAATACAACTGGTATCCATAATCTGTATCCACTGTGGAAGTTGTAAACGCTTCATATGTAACTGCCTTTTCTCCTTGTCCAAGGCGGATATAAATGATTGCGTCCTTTGCCGGTTTTTCCATTTGAACAGATCCGGATACAAGATAATAATTCGTATCATCCAGCGACTCTTCTACAGCTACAGACGCCTGAACCTTATTATCTTTCATTATATCGTCCGTGATCGTTATCTCCGGCCCCTGCATGATCGGCGGCATGGTCATAAACTCATCCATATTACGCTCTACCTTCTCCGCAATGACCAGATCCGGTTGATACATCTCGATATATTCTGCAATACGATATGGTACACTCTTGGTAAATACTGCATGTTCAAACTTCTGAGCCATAAGTGGCAACAACGTATTGCCAAATGAATCTCTGAACATCAGCAGATTCTTGTCCCCCTTCTTATTCTCCGTCTCTAAATAAGCAGCTTCTACATCCTGATCCTTACTTGTATAATTCCATGTTGATTCATACTGATATTCACTATTCCACTCCGGTACTGCAGTAAGTGGATAGATCATCTTATTCAGATCGCCGTATTCCTCTTTCTTACGAACAACATTTACATCTTCATAAGTAGGATGCTCCCATTGCATTGCATCCATCAAAGTGTTATACGCCAGCACAGCTCCCTTTTCGTTCCAATGAGAATCTCTTTTCAGGTAAAGTGTCTCCGGTTGACGTTCAAACGGTTCGAACAAGTTTACATAAGATAGTCCCGCCTCCACCATTGGCTTGGTTAATCTATCCATATTCTTTGTATTGCCTGCTTTGTAATTGAAATAATATGGCATATGCTCTCCATACAGAGAATTCTTATTCGGTGCCACCGTAAATATAAATGAAACACCCTGATCTTTTACATATTGCTGCAATAACGATAAATTATGCACCGTATCAAATACCTGACGATCATTCATTGTATCCTGTGCCAGATAATCATTGACCGTATCTGTATAATACAGCCATCCGTCTGTTCCGACTAACACGGTATCTACATTTGATACACGGAATATTTTGCTCTGAATCTCTGCATCCGTCGATACCAATTGCTGACGAAATGCAAAATGATCTTCAAAATAAGCAGATAACTCATCTGGGAAATCCAGATTCACTTTTCCATCTTTGGTAACATCCGGAAACTGTGCCAATTGTTTATTCTCAGTTGTGGTTGTCGTCTTATAACATGTCATCCCTGCAAACGGAAGTACACAAATTATAAGACATATCACGATATATATAATATTACCTGTCTTTTTCATATGTGCTCCTCCTAAAATCTAAAGTAAATAAATGGATTATATGTACTGCCGGATAAGCGGATCATACACCATATCAGCAATACTGCCGAAGCAACATATAAAACAATCTGAACAGTCTTCCATTTTCCCGCCAATACTTCCGGTTGAACATTCTCGCGAATATGATCCACAAGTTTACGAATCGGCGCTGCACCAATGATTCCGGCTGCAAGCATTACCAAAAACCATGGTGTCAACTGCTGCACCGCAAAACTCATACTGGCCGGATCCATAGAAAATCCGGTAAACATCTGCTTGATCATAAACAATCCTTCTGTCAGTGTATCTGCCCGGAACATAACAAATCCCACACATACTACCAGCAACGTGTAGATCCTTGCAATCACTTTCGGTGCCTTTTTCACGATCGGACAATACGTCTCAAACAATAGGAACATTCCATGCCAAAGACCCCATATTACAAATGTCCAATTCGCACCATGCCATAATCCGGTGAAGAAAAATACAATGATCCGGTTGAGACAGGTTCTGGCAGTTCCTTTTCGATTGCCTCCCAGCGGAATATACAAATACTCTTTAAACCAGGTAGACAGTGAGATATGCCATCTTCTCCAGAACTCCTGAATACTGTCTGCTCCATACGGATATTGGAAGTTCTCTTTGAAACGAAAGCCAAACATGTGACCTAAACCGATCGCCATATCACTATATCCGCTAAAATCATAATAAATCTGCATTAAGTAAGCAATTGCTCCAATCCATGCCACTACAAAATTCACCTTAGAATGTGCTGCCGTAAATACATGATCAGCCACCAGTCCTGCTGTATTGGCGATCAGCACTTTCTTTCCAAGACCACAGATAAATCTGCGAAGTCCCTTTGCAATCTCATCTGCATTCATCACACGATTCTCAATTGCTTCGTTAATATCACGATACTTTACAATCGGTCCTGCGATCAATTGTGGGAAAAATGAGATATATAACAGAATATTAAAATAGTTCTTCTGCACCTCTACACGATTCCAATACACATCAATCACATAGGATAATGCCTGAAACGTAAAGAAAGAAATTCCGATCGGTAATGTAATTCCCGGCAACGGAATATTCATTGACAATAATCCATTCACCGTATCCACTGCAAAGTCTGCATATTTAAACACGGCAAGCATTCCCAGATTCAACGCAACTGCCAGAACCAAAAATATCTTCTTTCCTTTTTCACCTTTTGCGATCAATCGTGCCATTCCGTAATTCATGAACGAACTGACAATCATTAACAAAACATATACCGGCTCACCATATGCATAAAACAACAGACTCGCCACAATCAAAAGTGCATTTTTTACCTTAATGGATGGCAATAGACAATAC
>JBNMIW010000301.1:0-2714 GCA_050873485.1 Lachnospiraceae bacterium
ATTGCAACTGCAATCGCTGCAACGAACATAACTGCCAATGCTGATATTGTAATCTTTGTTTTGCGTTTCATGTTCTCAACTCCTCCTTACTTTTTTGGTACTAATACATATGAATTTCTTGGATTCACTCTACCAATCGTCGTATATGTCATACTTGATTTGTTGTAGTAAAGATCAATACCAATCGTTCCATCATTGCCATCAATTGTTGCTACACACCCGGAAATATCTAATGTCGATGCACCTTTCTTAGCTACAACATAAGAAAAATATTTGTTGTATAGATGTTCTGCCAGCGAATCACTATCTGTGATATCCATCGGATCATCCAGATCCGGTTCTGGATCACTGCCAGGAGATCCCGTCTCCGTTGCAGAACCAACCATGTATGTATATTTCTTTCCATAATACATGTTACTTCCATTGAAATAGAAAGTAGAAATCACTGTATCATTCTTGTCATATACCTTTGCCGGCGATGCTTTGACACACGTTATCTCATCGTATTCTCCTGTGATATCGTTTTTAATTGACTGTTTCACATTTAATTCACAACTTGTATTTGCGCCCGGTACATAATTCAGATCAAGTGGCACCGAACTGGTTATCTGCATCTCTGAAATATATACCTTCTGTTTTGGATCAGCATCCTTGAAATAAACAATATTGCCTTTTATTCCTTCTCCATATTGATCCGTCAGCTTCTTAGCTGCCGTACTATCCTTGACATAATACTTCTTTGTCATGGTAGCTGTTGTCTCTTCGCCATCTTTGCCTGCTGTTGTCAGATCAACAAGCGAATCATCATTTGCCACATATCCAATAATAAGAATATCGGTTGCCTGCATGATAGAATCGGTAAGCAAACTATAGGTTTCCTGTGCCTGTGCCTGCATCCGGACATCCGCTTTCGCCTTCTTGTTCTGAATTACGCTTGAACTCATGAACGAGGATACTGCCAACATCAAGAAAGCAAGTACCGCAATTGCAATTACTAATTCAATCAAAGAGAAGCCATTATTTTGTTTTATTTTTTTCATTCTAATTGCCCCCCTTAATCAGATGTATGGCTGCCGTTCTTGTTCAGCACAAGTGTTGACAGCAACACATCCTTATTGCTACGGTAGAATTTGAATTTTCCACTACCTCTTACACAGTTGCCCTGCCTATCGTAAATAATAAACACTGCATCATTGCCAGAGCCGATTGCTACTTCATTTCCATCTGGATTCACATACTTTACGTCAACATAGGATGAAAAAGAAGTACCCTTTCCGCTACCCGACTTTTCATTATCGGCAGTTACATAACTATCAGCAGAACTCATGGATAATCCGCCACCCTTATAGTAGCATTTCTTTACGTAATACTTAGAGCCATCCTTGTAAACCATCAATGCGAATTTGTAATCCGGATATTCGGTGGTTCCAATCGTACAAACTTTTCCTTTTGCATTATTCTGTGTATCAAACAATGCATCTTCCAGTGTACTAGCCGCTTCTTTTGCCTTTGCATTGTGGATGATAGAAATTGTTACCATTGCCGCAGCTGATAAAATCGCAATTATGGCAATTACAATAATCATCTCTACCAATGTGTAGCCTTCATTTCTTTTCAAAATCCTTCTCTTCTTCATAGGCCACCTCTATTCCACATTCTTCGACCAGTTGCTGAAACTTACAACATCTGTATAATCAATCATACCAATTGACTTTGCAGTTGTGTCTGAATCTTCTTCCGTGCTTGGCGATTCAGTTGTACTTGGTGCTTCAGTTGTTCCAGAAGTTTCTGTTGTTCCCGGTGTCTCTGTTGTCCCCGGCGGATCAGATTTATTTGATTTCTTCTCATATCCCCGGAACAGGCTACAAACCTTCTTAGAATCAGCATCACTGTTCATCATACACTCACGTAAGATTGTACGACAGATTTCTGCATTCGCAGCAATTGTCTTTACATTACCATTTACATATACTTTACCACCTGCGATAATCATGCCCTCAAAATCAGTTACACCATTATCCTTATCTGTGCTGAAATATACATTTCCTTTTGTTACGACAATTCCACGAACCTTGCCATTATCTTTTGTTCTAGCTTTTACAACAACATCATCATCACTAACCCATACCGAATAACCAGATGCAAGTTTCAAAATGCCTGCACCATCATCAGTATCCTCGATATCCGGGCTGATATGTGTTCCAGAACACGTTCCATTTGCATCCTTTGATCCTACCACAATCTCTGACATATTCACGAACTTATTGATTGGCGTAATCATTGCAGTTCCGAAATCCTTGTCATTTACCAGATCCTTAATATAATTATATTCAGCTTGTGCATAATTCTTCGTATCCGCATCTGCGGACTTTGTAGCCAGATGTCCCAGATTCCACTTCATGATGTTATACTCCATCTCCAGATCATTTGAGAGCTGGTATGCATCTGTATACTGTTTTGCCTCCTCTGATGTTACACCAAGCGAATTCGCAAGAGTATAATCTTTATCGTCGGAACCAGAAGCAGCACACCACGCATTACCCGGTCCCAAATCCTGTAATCCGGCAGAAGTCAGCAACTGCTTAATAAGCGTTTCTTGGTTAAACTGTTTATTAATATCATCTTTCGTTATAATGCTAAAGGTTGTACCACTCTTTGTTGTAAGTGCACCACTCGAATAAACTACCGGCACATCCTTCTTGTCCTTATCCTTG
>JBNMIW010000302.1:0-2714 GCA_050873485.1 Lachnospiraceae bacterium
GCCATAAGCTGTATCAGAAGTTACAGGCTGACCGGGATAATGACGAATTGTGGGATCATTTAGAGGATGCATTAAATGGGCCGTTGATCACGTCTTCTTTGTTCTCCATTGCCAATATGTGTCTGTTTTTATGCTTTGTGTATGGAGCGGTTACAGATAAGATCGATGAGAGATATGGGAAAACAGTTTTACTGATCGGATTAGTTGTATTTGTGATTTCAACGGTAATGGGGATTGTTATTCCACATCTGGTTGTTAAGATAGAGAAAGAGTTGAATCCGGAAAAGAGAGGAAATGTGTTAGACAGCAAATTTCGGGAAGTATGGATGGATTCCTGTGATGAGGCACAACAGTTAATTGTATACAAATCAGCATATAAAGCATTTAGTAATACGAACATAGTCTGTATCTGGCTGGTTGTGATCACGTTTGTATGTTCCATGTTATTTAAGACAGATATCCTGTCTATGATTGTTGTTTGTCTGGTCTGGTTCATTAACACATTAAGTTATATGTTGTATGCAGCGAAGTTCGAGAGAAGAGGATAGATATATGAGATTACGAAATGTATTGATCGTTGTTAAGGATATAGAGAGGGCAAGACAGTTCTATCATGATCTGTTCGGATTAGAGAAGATATTGGATCAGGATGGTAATATGATCCTGACGGAAGGACTGGTGCTTCAGGATGCACAGATATGGAAGCAATTCTTAGAGAAGGATATCATACCGAAGAATCATTGCAGTGAATTATATTTTGAGGAATCGAATATTGAGGAGTTTGTAGAAAAACTGGAATCGTTGTATCCGGATATTGAATATGTGAACAGGCTTATGACACATAGCTGGGGACAGAAGGTAGTTCGTTTTTATGATCCGGATGGTAATTTGATTGAGGTCGGTACACCTATGTGAAATTGATTCATTTATAGAATGAACTCCTTTCATATTTTCACTTTACATTTAAACCCACAACACATATAATATCGATTATGTGCTGTGGGTTTTTGATATTCTTTATCAAAAACTTGCATAGAGATTGCGTAGATAATTGCGAAATCTATTATGGATAGATTCTGCAAATGTCTATGAGTGAGTTCAAAAGGTAAGGAGAATCAACGTGAAGAATACGGTAGAGATCAGATGGCACGGCCGGGGCGGTCAGGGTGCCAAGTCGGCTGCATTGATGTTAGCGGATGCAGCATTTATGACAGGAAAACATGTACAGGGATTCCCGGAATATGGTCCGGAGCGAATGGGAGCACCGATTACAGCATATAACCGGATCAGCGAAGATCCGATTCGGGTACACTCCAACATTTATGATCCGGATTATGTTGTCGTTGTAGACGAGACATTGTTAGAGAGCGTGGATGTAACCAATGGATTGAATCCGGAAGGTGCAATTGTGATCAATACGACGAAGAGTGTAGAGGAAGTAAGACCACATTTGAAGGGATATCCGGGTAAGGTATATACATTAGATGCAAGAGAGATTTCAGAGAAGTGCTTAGGCAGATATTTCCCGAATTCACCGATGTTGGCAGCAATCGTTGCAATCAGTAAGGTGATGACTAAGGAAGACTTCTTCCGGGAGATGGAAGGCTCTTATAAGCACAAATTTGCAAAGAAGCCGGAAGTGATTGAGGGTAACCTCAAGGCGTTACATATGGCATATGAGGAGGTGGAATAAATGGCAGCAACAGATATTACAAAGATTACAGAGAAGAGTGAATGGCAGGATCTGACAGAGGGTAATCAGGTATATGGTGCTGGAACCTCAAAGTTATTCCACACGGGAGAATGGAGAACCCAGACACCGGTATTTCACAGTGAGAAATGCAAACAGTGTCTGTTATGCGTGCCGGTATGTCCGGACAGTTCGATTCCGGTAACTGACTGCAAGAGAGAAGATTTTGATTATGATCATTGTAAGGGTTGTGGCATATGTGCCAAGGTCTGCCCGTTTGATGCAATTTCGATGAAGGAGGGACAGTAAGATGGCGATTCGAGAGCGTTTATCAGGAAATGAAGCCATTTCTTTCGCAATTAAGCAGGTGAATCCGGACGTTATGCCGGCATTTCCGATTACTCCTTCCACCGAGATTCCACAGTATGTGGCAAATTATATTGCCAATGGAGAGATGGATACAGAGTTCATTCCGGTAGAGAGTGAGCATAGTTCCATGAGTGCAACGATCGGTGCATCGGCGGCAGGAGCAAGAGCATTAACAGCTACCTCTTCCTGTGGTATGGCATTGATGTGGGAGGAATTATATGTAGCGGCATCGAACCGTTTGCCGTTAGCACTTTGTTTAGTCAATCGTGCGTTATCCGGCCCGATCAATATTAACTGCGATCATTCCGATTCCATGGGTGCAAGAGATACCGGATTTATTCAGATCTATGCAGAGAACAATCAGGAAGTATATGATAATTTTGTACAGGCATACCGCATTTCCGAACATAAGGATGTGCGTCTTCCGATTATGATCTGCCAGGATGGTTTTATCACCAGTCATGCGGTTGAGAATATTGAGTTATTAGAGGATGACAAGGTTAAGAATTTTGTTGGTGAATATGAGCCGGAGAATTACCTGTTAAATGCAGACCAGCCGATGGCGGTCGGTCCATATGCGGTATCCAATTATTATATGGAGACAAAGATGGCACAGAATACGGCAATGCGTAATGCCAAGCAGGTGATCTTAGAC
>JBNMIW010000303.1:0-2711 GCA_050873485.1 Lachnospiraceae bacterium
AACAAGAGAGGCAAGACTTTACATCATGGACGAAGTTATGTCTAAGGCAATTGATAAGCCAAGAGACCATGTTGGTGCACTTGCTCCAAAGATCTGTCAGTTAAAGGTAGATCCGGAGAAGATTGGTGAGATCATTGGTCAGAGAGGTAAGACAATTAACAGTATTATTGAAGAGACCGGTGTTAAGATTGATATCGATGATGATGGAACGGTTGCAGTTTGTGGCGTAGATCAGGAAGGTATCGACAAGGCACTTAAGATCATTCATTCAATCGTAGATCCGATCGAGGTTGGAAAGATTTACGAAGGTAAAGTTGTTCGTATTATGAACTTTGGTGCATTTGTAGAACTTTCACCAAATAAGGATGGATTGATTCACATTTCTAAGTTGTCTAAGGATCGTGTTGCTAAGGTAGAAGATGTAGTAAATATCGGTGATACGGTTAAGGTTAAGGTTCTTGAGATTGATCGTATGGGCAAGATCAGCTTAAGCCTTAAGGATGCAGTAGAAGAGACAGCAGAATAAGATACAGAATCGATATGATTTTTGTATGATATAGAATGAGAAGGCTGTTGCGTTGAAAAGTGATAAGGAATTACTTTGAAGGATGCAACAGCCTTTTTGTAGCGAAAGGAGTAAGATATGCAATACGGTTATTTTGATGAGGAAGCAAAGGAATATGTGATTACGAGACCGGATACACCGGCACCATGGGCGAACTATTTAGGTTCACCGGCATATGGAGCAATCATTTCGAATAATGCAGGTGGTTATAGTTTTGAAAAGAGTGGGGCGCACGGAAGAATTATCCGTTATATATTTAATCAGTTTGACCAGCCGGGCAGATATGTATATTTGAGAGATGACGAGAGCAAAGATTTCTGGTCTGCATCCTGGCAGCCGGTAGGCAAATCATTAGACGAGTATAAAAGTGAGTGCCATCACGGTACAGGTTATACAGATATGATAGCTGAATACGCAGGAATCCGTTCAGAAGTATTATATTATGTACCTTTGAATAAGACACATGAGGTGTGGCGTGTAAAGGTAACCAATCAATCAGATAAAGTCCGGAAGCTTTCTGCTTTTGGATATTGTGAATTTACCAACGACAGCAATTACGAGCAGGATCAGGTTAATTTACAATACACTTTGTTTATTACCAAAACATATTTCAATGGAAATCGAATTCTTCAGACGATCAATGAGAATATTAAAAATGCAGTAGACGGCAATGAGAATACAGCCCGTTTCTTTGAATTGGCAGGTGCAGAGGTTGCTTCATATAATGGAGACAAAGAGAGCTTTATTGGAAGATACCATGATTATAGCAATCCACAGGCGGTTGAGAATGGTCAGTGTGATAATACATTGAATTACAATTCCAACGCATGTGGCGCGTTACAGACAAAGATGGAATTAGCACCAGGCGAGAGTAAAGTGTTTACATTTGTGCTTGGAATGAAACCGGATAAAGAAGCACAGGGAATCCTTTCCGGATATGCAGATGTCGAAAAGACAACAGAAGAAGAAAAACAGGAACTGATCACATATTGGCACGGTCAGTTGTCCCATTTACAGGTTAAAACACCATCCGATAGTTTTAATAATATGGTCAACACATGGAACGCATATCAGTGCTTTATGACATTTATCTGGTCAAGAGCGGCGTCCTTTACATATTGTGGTCTTCGTAATGGATATGGATATCGTGATACGGTACAGGACATTCAGGGTATTATTCATTTGAATCCGGAAATGGCATTGGAGAAGATCCGTTTTATGTTATCCGCACAGGTAGATAACGGTGGTGGTCTGCCATTGGTTAAGTTTACACATAATGCCGGACATGAGGATACACCGGATGATCCGTCTTATGTAAAAGAAACCGGACATCCTGCATATCGTGCAGATGATGCTTTGTGGTTATTCCCTACTGTGTATAAATATATTGCAGAGACGGGGAACGTTGGCTTTATGGATGAGGTTATATTGTTTGCAAATGGCGGAGAAGCATCCGTTTATGAGCATTTAAAACGGGCCATCGATTTTTCAATGAATCGTCTTGGCAATCACGGAATGCCTGCCGGACTTCATGCTGATTGGAATGATTGCCTTCGTCTCGGAAAGAAAGGTGAATCCAGCTTTGTTGCAATGCAGCTTTATTATGCAATGACTGTAATTAAGTATTTTGCAGAGCTGAAAGATGATGCAGATTATATTGATTATATCAATGAGATCCAGTATAAGATGGGTAACACAATTCAGGAGAAATGCTGGGAAGATGACCGTTATATCCGTGGATATAAAGAAGGCGGTATGGTGATCGGTTCCAAGAATGATCCGGAAGCAAGTATGTGGCTGAATCCTCAGTCATGGGCAGTTATCAGCGGCCTTGCTACCAGAGAACAGAGTGAGCTTGCACTGGAATCTGTTCACAGAGAACTGAACACACCATATGGTGTCAGACTGATGTTCCCTCCATATAAAGAACATGCTTTTGATGGAGCATTAATGCTTCTGTTCAATGCAGGAACAAAGGAAAATGCAGGTATCTTCTCACAGCCACAGGGCTGGATCATCCTTGCTGAAGCATTGATGGGACATGGTAACCGTGCGTTTGAATACTTTGATGAGAGTTCACCTGCATCTATGAATGATAAGGCCGAGATTCGTAAGTTAGAGCCTTATTGTCATGGTCAGTTCACAG
>JBNMIW010000304.1:0-2699 GCA_050873485.1 Lachnospiraceae bacterium
CTTCTATATTATATATCGACATTCTTCATAGGAAGATGAAGAAAAAATAGACTTATAAGTTAGCGGCATGTATAATATAACTATTATTTTTCTTGGAACTATTGGGTGATTGCAAAAAAGGTCTTTGAAGGTTTTGCAATGGCATATTGAAAATATAAAATGGAGGAGCAGAGCGATGGCGGATTATATAACGACGTATGGAGGAACACATTTTAAGCCGATGGAACCGGAAGCGGCAGATATTCATATTACAGATATTGCGCATGCGCTTTCTTTGCTTTGCAGGGGAAATGGTCACGTTAAGCATTTCTTTTCTGTGGGACAACATTGTGTAAATTGTACTTTGGAGGCGATGGCGAGGGGATATAGCAGACGTGTATGTCTGGCGTGTCTGCTACACGATGCAGGGGAGGCGTATCTTTCGGATGTTCCGAGACCATTTAAGAAGACACTGCCATCCTATCAGAAGTTGGAGGATCAATTTCTTTCTATTCTCTATGAAAAATATCTCGGAAGTGATCTGACACAGGAGGAACGCCGGCTGGTGCGGGAGATCGATGATGATATGCTGTACTTTGATCTGACGGAGCTGTTGGGAGAAAAGCCTGATCGGGATATGCCGGCGATGAAAAGTATGTTTTCAGAGGAGTATGTTCCCTTTTTGGAAGTGGAAGAAAAGTATATAGAATTATTTCATGAATTGATGCGTGAATCATAAGGAAAAATTCAATATTATGAGTGTGTAATAGAGAGCTGAGACATATCAAAAAGATGAGTCTTAGCTCTTTTTAGAGTCTCAAAATGACAAAACGAAATATGGAGTTGCAACCTTGCGGAAAAATGAAATCTAGATATGGGAGAAAAATACCGAATATTCCACAACATATATGTTCTGATCTATAAATTTAAAAATTTTCAAAATAATTGGTTGACACTGGAAATTGGGAGTGGTAGAATAATAAAATGTCATTATTGTGGGTAGGTATCCGCAATGGTCACAAACAATAAAGTCAAGGGGTGAAAACGTCAATGGAAAAGAGCAGAATTAGTCCTGTGAAAGCGGGAAAAGGAATCCGTATGAGTTATTCCAGACAGAAAGAAGTACTTGAGATGCCGAATTTGATCGAAGTACAGAAAGACTCATATCAGTGGTTCTTAGATGCGGGACTTAAAGAGGTGTTCGAAGATATTTCTCCAATCACAGATTATAGTGGTCAGCTTAGTCTGGAATTTGTTGATTTCCAGTTGTGTGAGGATGATATCAAGTACTCAATTGAGGAATGCAAGGAAAGAGATGCAACTTATGCAGCTCCTTTAAAAGTGAATGTACGTCTTCATAATAAGGAAACAGATGAGATCAATCAGCATGACATTTTTATGGGTGATTTACCATTAATGACCGAGACCGGTACCTTTGTAATCAATGGTGCGGAACGTGTTATTGTCAGCCAGTTGGTTCGTTCTCCTGGTATTTATTATGCAATCGGACATGATAAGACTGGTAAGGAGTTATACTCTTGTACCGTTATTCCAAACCGTGGTGCATGGTTAGAGTACGAAACGGATCAGAATGACGTTTTCTATGTACGTGTAGATAGAACAAGAAAAGTGCCGATCACGGTATTGATTCGTTCTTTAGGTATTGGAACGAATGAAGAGATTCGTGAATTATTCGGCGACGAGATCAAGATCTTAAAGAGTATGGAGAAAGATACAGCTACGAGTTACGAGGAAGGTCTTCTGGAATTATATAAGAAGATTCGTCCGGGTGAGCCTCTTGCTGTAGAGAGCGCAGAGAGTCTGATCAATGCGATGTTCTTTGATCCAAGACGTTATGATCTTGCAAAAGTTGGACGCTATAAGTTTAATAAGAAGCTTTCATTTAAGAATAGAATTGCAGGACAGACATTAGCAGAAGATGTTGTTAGTCCGGTAACCGGAGAGATTCTGGCAAAGGCCGGAGACACGCTTACAAGAGAGAGTGCCCTGGCAATTCAGAATGCAGCAGTGCCGTATGTTATGATTCAGACAGAGACTCGTAACGTAAAGGTTCTTTCGAATATGATGGTTGACATTAAGGAATATGTTGATTTTGATACAGAAGAACTTGGTGTAACAGAAGCTGTATTTTATCCGGTATTGGCACAGTTGTTGGAAGAGTACACCGACGAAGAAGAATTAAAACGTGCCATTAAGAGAGATATCCATGACTTGATTCCAAAGCACATTACAAAAGAGGATATTTTGGCATCTATCAATTATAATATCCATCTTGAGTATGGAATTGGAACAGACGATGATATTGACCATTTGGGTAATCGTCGTATCAGAGCAGTTGGCGAGTTATTACAGAACCAGTATCGTATCGGACTTTCCCGTTTAGAGAGAGTGGTTCGTGAGAGAATGTCAACACAGGATATCGAGACAATTTCACCACAGTCTTTGATCAATATTAAACCGGTAACGGCAGCAGTGAAGGAATTCTTCGGAAGTTCGCAGTTGTCACAGTTTATGGATCAGAATAACCCATTGTCTGAGCTGACACATAAGAGACGTTTATCTGCATTAGGACCTGGTGGTCTTTCCCGTGATAGAGCCGGATTCGAGGTGCGAGATGTACATTATACACATTATGGTAGAATGTGTCCGATCGAGACTCCTGAAGGTCCTAACATCGGTTTGATCAACTCTCTTGCTAC
>JBNMIW010000305.1:0-2683 GCA_050873485.1 Lachnospiraceae bacterium
GCATGATGTAGGGAAGATTCGGATTCCGGATGATATTATTAATAAAACAGGAAAATTGACGGAAGAAGAATTTAACTATATTAAATTACATCCGGTGACAGGCTATAATATATTAAAAGGAATTTCCGGTAATCCGTTATTGGCGGCAGGAGCCAAATTTCATCATGAACGATATGATGGAAAAGGCTATCCAAGCGGTCTGGCTGGGGAAAATATTCCGGAAGTTGCTAGAATTATTGGTGTTGCAGATGCCTATGATGCGATGGCGAGTAACAGAAGTTATCGATCTGCACTCTCTCAGGAAGTCGTTAAAAGTGAGATCAAAAAAGGAAAGGGAACACAATTTGATCCTGACATTGCGGAACTTATGCTGCAGATGATAGAGGAAGACAAAGAATACAGGATGAGAGAGACCAATTCATTACACAAGAATATTTTAGTAGTGGATGATGAAAAGATAAATATTAAAATGATTGACGACATTATGAAAGATGAACCGATGTATTCGATGTATAGTGCTCAAAGTGGAATTGAAGCCTTACGTTTGATGGAGCATCATGCATTTGACCTGGTTCTGTTGGATATTATGATGCCTGAGATGGATGGATTTGAGACACTTTCCAGAATTCGCGAGCGTTTCGATGTGCCGGTTGTGTTCTTGTCAGGCGACAAATCTTTTGAATCGATGGAAAAAGCTCAAAAACTGAAAGTGGATGAATATATAACAAAACCCTTTTTGCCGTTGGAATTACAAGAAGTTGTGCATAGTTTAACGAATTGTTGATTTGTGGGACAGGGTTGTGTTTTTAAGGTTTTTTGGGTACAATGAGAATATATTATAACAGAATGTATATGAAGGGCAGAAATGGAGGTGAGATCTTATGATGAACGCAATTGGTATGAGTAACCGGTATATGATTCCGATTTCCAATGTTAATACAGTGACACCGGTGAATACTGATAATACGGTATTTAGTTCGCGCAAAGTTTCACCGGTGGAATGTCAGACATGTAAGAATCGGAGATATCAGGACGGTTCAGACGAGATGGTATCCTTTAAGACGCCGGGTAAGATTTCGCCGGAGGAGTCTTATGCTAAGGTAATGTCGCATGAGAAAGAGCATGTAGCCAATGCAATCGCAGAGGGAAATGAATCAAACAAAGAATTGGTGTCGACCACGGTGTCACTTAAGACTTCTATTTGTCCGGAATGTGGACGTGCATATATTTCGGGTGGAACAACGACAACACTGATGAAGACATATGGTAAAGATCCGTATAGTCAGAATCAGAAAGCATTTGAGAAGGAAGCAGCTACGGGCAATCGGATTGATTATGTAGCCTGATTCATATTGTGCATAACGGATAGTAATATATAGAGAACAGGAGTATAGAATGAGTTACGCAGATGATTTATTTATAAAAATGTGTACGGATATCATAGAGAATGGATATAGTACAGAAGGAGAGAAAGTAAGACCGAAATGGGAAGATGGCAGTTATGCATATACGATCAAGCAGTTTGGTGTGGTGAACCGATATGATCTGTCAAAGGAATTCCCGGCACTTACACTTCGTAAGACCTATGTCAAATCGGCAGTAGATGAGATGCTTTGGATCTGGCAGAAGAAGTCGAATAACATTCATGATCTGAAAAGTCATGTCTGGGATGAATGGGCAGACGAGACAGGATCAATCGGAAAAGCGTATGGCTATCAGATGGGTGTCAAACATCAATATGCAGAAGGAATGATGGATCAGGTGGATCGTGTGATCTATGATCTGAAGAATAATCCTTACAGCAGAAGAATTATGACGAATATTTATGTGCATGCAGATCTGCATGAGATGAATCTGTATCCATGTGCATATAGCATGACATTTAATGTAACGAAGAAACCGGGACATGATAAGCTTACGTTGAATGCAATACTGAATCAGCGGTCGCAGGATATTCTGGCTGCGAATAACTGGAATGTGGTACAGTATGCGGTACTTGTATACATGTTGGCACAGGTTTGTGATATGGAACCGGGCGAGCTTGTACATGTGATTGCAGATGCGCATATTTATGACCGGCATATCGATATTGTGAAGGAATTGATCAAAAGACCGACGTATCCGGCACCAAAGTTTCATTTGAACCCGGAGATCAAAGATTTTTATCAGTTTACAACAGATGATATTGTGATTGAGGATTATCAGGCAGGAGAGCAGATCAAGAATATTCCGATCGCGGTGTAGTGATTCTATACGCAGGTCGATGAGAGTGGGAATGAATATAGCTGGTGGATCGTGAATTACGGATATATAGAATAGGATTAAGTTAGGAGAGATAATATGCAGTTAATTGTGGCAGTAGATGAAAACTGGGCGATTGGCAACGGCAATAAGCTGTTGGTGCGAATTCCGGAGGACCAGAAGTTCTTCCGTCAGACAACGATGGGAAATGTTGTGGTATTAGGACGAAAGACATTAGATGAATTTCCGAACGGACTTCCGTTAAAAGGACGAAAGAATATCATTTTGTCAAGGGATGAGAATTATCAGGTAAAGGATGCTACGGTGGTGAATTCCAAGGAAGAACTGTTAAAGGAATTGCAACAATATGACAGTGATCAGGTGTTTATTATCGGTGGAGGAAGCATTTATCGGATGATGTATGAATATTGTGACACTGCAC
>JBNMIW010000306.1:0-2681 GCA_050873485.1 Lachnospiraceae bacterium
CCTGCTTTCCTTCTTCATAGTCTGCCTGTCCATCCGCTAAGTCTTTCTTTGCGTCCGTAAGTTGCGATTCTTTCGATGCAATCGTCTGTTTTGCCTGTGCAATTTTATCTTTTCCTTCTGCAAGCTGCTTCTTTGCTGAAGTGAACTGTTTTCCCGCTTTGTCTAACTGTTTCTTTGCGGCATCCAATTGCTTTTGGGTTGCATCTAACGTAGTCTTATTCGTTGCAAATGCTGTATCTGCCGCATCTAACTGCTGCTTTGTTACCTGTAATGTTGCCGCCGTTGTATCCAGTTGTAATTTAGCCGCAGTTAATTTCTGTTCCTGCTGATCTCTTTCATTTTCTTCCAAATAATCTTTTACAGCATCAAATTTCTCTTTGGAAGATTCATATTCTTTGTGTGCTGCTTCATATGCAGCCACGCCATCCTGATATGTCTTTACATTCTTCTCGTATTCTGCATACTGGGTATTGTATTCCGCCAGTCCTTTATCATATGCTTTCTTCCCGGCATTATACTCTTTCAAGCTTTTCCGGTAAGCGGCATATCCCTTTTTGTATTCTTTTTCCTTTTCTTCTAATAACTTTTCCTGATCTGCAATCTCTTTCTTTGCCTTTGTGATCGCCTGCTGTCCATCCGAAAGCTGCTTTGCTCCGTCTGTAATCTCCTGTAATGCATCCTCTAATTCCTTCGCACCATCTGCCGACTCTTTGGCAAGTGTATCATCCGCATCATCAATCTTCTTCTCTGCATCCACATATATACTGTTATATCTTGCATCTGCCTGCTCCTGTGCATACTCTTTCCACAGATCTTCTTTGTCATCCATAACCTGATCGTACGCATCTGTATAGATTGCTGCATCTTTTCCCTTTTCAAAGGTTACATAAATGTCTGTATCATAATCCATATCAAATGCTTCCGGCATTATATAGATAAATGCATCCAGTTTTCCGTTTCCGACCGAAGTGGTTCCTCTGTCATACATCGTATACAACGGAGAACGGCAAAGTCCTACGATCGTATATTCTTTTTCTGTCAGAAGCTTACGATCATCCTTATCATTCGCGTCAGATATCCGAATGGTTTGTCCGATCTGCTCCGTCTTAAAAAAATGTTCATCCGCCAGACATTCATTTGTCTTTTCCGGCATTCTTCCTTCTGTAAGCTGTGGCAGGTTGATCTGTTCCGGGATTGAAATAAACTTTATAACATGTTCACTCCCATCTACCATATCCATCAGGAGATCTAATGACTTTCCACCCTCTGCGGCAGATACACCATCCTTCTGTGCCAAAGCCTTGGCACTATCTTCCTCAAAACCTAAGGTCGATAATAAATGATAATCAAACAAATTCAAATCCGTAAAATAGTCATTTGCCGTATGCACCATTGCCTCATGTGCAACCTTAAGGCCAGAAAAAAATCCAACTCCTAATGCAACGATCAATAAAATCGCCATATAACGTCCAAAGCTGCCCCGAATCTCCCGTATTGTCGATTTACGTAATCCTTTGCTCATTCCTTCACCATCTCTTACCATTCTAACGTTGCGACATCCACCGGATGTTCATTCATTCGGATGTCCGCAATTGTTCCGCTCTTTACCGTGATGACACGATCTGCCATTTCCGTTATTGCCTGATTATGCGTGATCACAACAACTGTCGTACCTGTATTTTTACAGGTATCCTGCAATAATTTTAAAACCGCTTTTCCTGTATTATAATCGAGTGCCCCTGTCGGTTCATCACACAACAACAATTTCGGATTCTTTGCAAGTGCTCTTGCGATTGCAACTCTTTGCTGCTCCCCTCCTGATAACTGCGCCGGAAAATTCATCATACGATCCTTTAAACCAACTTCTTCTAACACTTTTCTTGCATCTAACGGATCTTTACAGATCTGGGATGCCAGCTCTACATTTTCAAGTGCTGTCAGATTACCTACCAGATTATAAAACTGAAATACAAATCCGACATCGTATCTACGATATGTCGTCAGTTCTTTTTTATTCATACCGGATATCTCTTTTTGATCTAAATATACCTTTCCTTCCGAAAGTGTATCCATTCCGCCTAATATATTCAAAATCGTTGTCTTTCCCGCTCCGGACGCGCCTACAATAATGCAGAATTCACCCTGTTCAATCGTGAAATTCACATCCTTTAACGCATGAATCGCAACATCACCGGTTCCATAGCATTTTCCTACATTCTGAAATTCCACAAAAGCACTCATTGTTTTTCTCCTCTTTTCTATCGGTCAGACATTCGCAGATCATGGATGATCCGGTTTACTAACGTAACACGGTTAAACGGTGTCATCAGATAATATCCATCCGCAAAATCCATCGTCTTTTTGCCAATCTCCACACATACTTTTTCTGCTACTTCTTCCGCTTCTTCTCTCGACATATCCGGATCATATTGGTTCACAATTGCATCCGGAACAGAAATACCCGGCATCTCATTTTTCATAAATAGTGCATTTTGGTAGCTGACTAATGGCATCAATCCTAAAATGATCTTTGCACCGGTTCTGCGTTTTAACTCTCTTACCCGTTCGATATCTTCATCCGAATATACCGGTTGTGCCAGGAAATAACTGCAACCTGCCTCCATTTTTTTCTTCATTCTACCAACGATCGCTTCAATATTCACACCTGCATAATTCAGAGC
>JBNMIW010000307.1:0-2681 GCA_050873485.1 Lachnospiraceae bacterium
ACATCCTTTACTGCTTTTCGGAAACGTTTCCAGAAAGCATGGTTATACTCCGGTGAATGACCGAGATCTGCCGCCACGTCCAGACGCCATCCGTCCGCATTATAAGGCGGTGACACCCATTTCTGTCCGATCCGAAGAATATAATCACACAGGCTTTCAGACTCTTCATAATTCAGCTTCGGCAGTGTATCATGTCCCCACCAGCCATCATAGCTTGCGTTATAAGGCCATGCATTCTCATCATAGAACTTAAAGAAGCTGCGATACGGACTATCTGCTGCCGGATAAGCACCTTTTTCATATCCTTCCTGATTCTCATAGATCAATTCACGATCCAGCCACTTGTTAAAGGAACCACAATGATTGAATACACCATCTAAGATAACCTTCATGCCCCTGCGGTGAATCTCGCTAACCAACTCCGCAAACAATTGGTTACTTGCTTCTAAGTTCTCTTTGTTCGTCACACGGTCAATGTATCTGGTCGAATTCTTATTAAACGTATCTCCATCCGTCAGGCAGACACCCTCATCATGTACAATCTTACCGAAATGCGGATCAATATAGTCATAATCCTGAATATCATACTTATGATTGGATGGCGAAACAAAGATTGGATTCAGATAGATTACCTCGACACCAAGATCCTGTAAGTAGTCTAATTTGTTCATAACGCCTTGCAGATCACCACCATAGAAGCAACGGACATCCATCGCATCCGGATATTTGTTCCAATCCGTCACACGGCGTGTATAATCCCCAATATAATGGTATTCATTATCTAATACATCATTGCTTGGATCTCCATTGCAGAAACGATCCACATAGATCTGATAGAACACTGCACCTTTTGCCCAATCCGGTGTCTCAAATCCCGGCATAATACAGAAATTATAATCCGGATTGATATCTAACTGTACCCCTAACTTATTGTAATAACATATTGCATTGCCCGACACAATCTCAAAATAATATTCTACTCTCTCTTCTGTAAGTGCCGGAAGCGTCACTTCATAATAATCAAATCTCTGATCACGCTCACCAACTACCATCTGATAACGCTGTCCGTCACATATTACATATACTGTATCTGCATTAAACTTAGCCGTACGGAACTTCAACTTCACCGAATCTCCTACCTTCGGTTCCGCAGGAATCCGATAATCCCGTGTTCCGTCACAAAACAGCGCATCCGAACGGATTGCCGGCTTGTTCTGAAATGCATATGTCTGCACTTTCTGTGCTTTTGAAAAATTCTTGAACGAGTAACCCATGTCTTCCTCCACCGTAACAGATATTCTGTTACCTACAACTTTCTATACAAATTGATATCCCAACTGTTGCTTAATCTATTCTTTATCAAAAAATTGTCGTCTTTTTCTATTTTACCCCATTCCCCCTAATATAGCAACGAAAAATCATCAAATGTGCCATTCCGTACAAACCTTATACCGTTACATAAAGTAAAAAGGACAGCCAACGCTCGACTGTCCTTTTCTGGAGAAGGTATTTTTTTGTTACTTATGGGGTGTAGCAAAAAAACTATATAATGTATTGGGGGGGTTACAAGTATTATTATACTTATTTTGCCTTGAAAGTGTTCACAAACAATTTTGTATTTTTAAGTATCTTTTGTGCATTTCGTCAAATCCGATTGTTCACAATTACCAAGAAAACCCCATTTTTGTTGATATTGTTTATTTATCCACTATCAGCAAGGCAATTTAGCCAAATGTATTATGGTGTTACAACCTCTCCATCATCAAATAATGCTTCAAATTCTTCTCTGTCAATTCTTTCTTTCTCTAATAACAATGCAGCACATTTGTGAAGAACATTAATATGCTCTTCCAGAATTCTTCTGGCATCTGCATAACATTCATCAATAATACGCTTAACCTCTTTGTCGATGGCAGAAGCAGTCTGCTCACCAAGCATTCTCTGATGTCCGATATCTCTTCCGACAAATGTCTCTTCTTCATTATCAGTCTCATAATTGATCAGACCTAATTCCTCTGACATACCATATTTGACAACCATTGCTCTTGCCGCAGCCGTTGCCTGCTTGATATCCTGGGATGCACCGGTTGTAATATCGTCCATGATCATCTCTTCCGCAATACGTCCGCCAAGACTTACTTTGATGTCCTGTAAGATCTTACCTTTCGTATTAAACACGTTGTCATTCTCCGGGAGCGGCATTGTATAACCGGCTGCCCCTTGTCCGGTCGGAATGATAGATACCGCATATACCGGTCCCACGCCCTCTAACACATGGAATAAAATTGCGTGTCCGGATTCATGATATGCCGTGATCCTGCGTTCTTTTTCCGGAACAACACGGGATTTTCTCTCGGTTCCGATTCCAACTTTAATAAAGGATTTGTCTACATCTTCTTTGATGATATACTTACGATTATCCTTTGCAGCATTGATTGCCGCTTCATTCATCAGGTTCTCAAGATCTGCTCCTGCGAAACCTGCTGTTGTTCTGGCAATCTCATGCAGATCCACATCTTCACTCAACGGCTTGTTCTTTGTATGGATTTTCAAAATGTCTTCTCTACCCTTCACATCCGGTCTTCCGACAGAAATCTTACGGTCAAAACGTCCCGGACGAAGGATTGCCGGATCAAGAATATCCACACGGTTTGTCGCTGCCATTACAATAATTCCTTCAT
>JBNMIW010000308.1:0-2660 GCA_050873485.1 Lachnospiraceae bacterium
GACCATCGTTATGAAGAAATGTTCCGCTATTATCAGAACTTTCATCCGGCTAAAGTAAGTGCCAATATTTATTTCTCAGATGCATTATCACATAAGATGTATGGTGCATGTGATGCAATATTGGTTCCATCACGGTTTGAGCCATGTGGATTAACACAGCTTATGGCATTGCGGTATGGTTCGTTACCGATCGTGAGGGAAACGGGTGGTCTGAAAGATACAGTTATTCCGTATAATGAATATGAGCAGACCGGAACCGGATTTTCTTTTGCAAATTACAATGCACAGGAATTATTGAACACGATCAATTATGCAAAAGAAGTATACTATAACCAGAAGAAGAGCTGGGAAGATATGCAGGTGCGTGCCATGAATCAGAATTATTCATGGGCAAATTCTGCAAAACAGTATGAAGAATTATATCGTTAAGGATATAGAATGTAGAGTGATTTTGAAGAATAGAGGATGAGGCAACATGGCATTTGACGGAGTAGTAATAGCAAATATTGTACAAGACATGAAAGAACGACTGGTAGGTGGAAGAGTGTATAAGATCTATCAGCCGGAAACGGACGAGATCAATCTGGTTGTAAAGAATCTAAAGATAACTTTTCGTTTGATGTTGAATGCCAGTGCCACATTACCGTTAGTCTATTTTTTGGAAGAGAACAAATTAAATCCTGCACAGGCGCCGAATTTCTGTATGTTGCTTCGTAAGCATATCGGTAATGCCAGAATTGTGTCGGTGAGTCAACCCGGATTGGAGCGCATTATTGTTATGGAGTTTGAACATTTAGATGAGATGGGAGATCTTCGTCACAAGAAACTGATCATAGAATTAATGGGCAAATACAGCAACATTATTTTTACGGATGAGGCAGATGTTGTGATTGATTCGATCAAGCGAATCGGGGCACATATCAGTTCTGTCAGAGAAGTTCTTCCCGGATACGATTATGTACTGCCGCCGAATACCAAATATGATCCGTTGACCATTACGCAGGAAACATTTGAAAGAGATATTTTGGAAAAGCCGCTTAGTATTGAGAAAGCAATCTATACCTCCCTTACAGGTTTTTCAAAGCTGATGGCAGGAGAGATCTGTTACGAAGCAGGTGTGGATGGCAATTTTAGTACGGATAGTCTGGCAGATGCGAACAAGGAACGATTGTGGGATGTATTCTGTGGAATACGACAACGAATCCTGGATGGGGATTATGATCCGGTCATTGCATATGATCAGGACGAGCCGGTTGCATTTTCTGCATTGCCTCTTACCATGTATGAGGATATGACGATCCAGCATTTTGATGATATTTCACATTTATTGCGGGAGTATTACGCAAAGAAGGATACCTATTCCAGAATACATCAGAAATCAACAGATCTGCGCAAAGTATTGTCGACAGCGATTGAACGTACCTCTAAGAAGTATGATCTGCAACGTAAACAGTTAAAAGATACGGAGAAACGGGACAAATATCGTGTATACGGAGAATTGCTCCAGACGTATGGATATGAGATCAAACCGGAAGATAAGTCCATCACGGTCAATAATTATTATGACAACAGTGAAGTGACGATACCGTTAGATCCAACGCTTACACCGGTTGAGAATGCAAATCGATATTTTAACAAATATAACAAATTAAAGCGAACCTATGAGGCTTCTCTTCAATTAGTAGAAGAAAGTAAACGGACTTTAGATCAGCTTCTTTCTCTGCAACATAGTATTGAAATAGCAGTAACAGAGGCAGACCTTACAGAGATAAGAGAAGAGATGGTGTTAGCCGGACTTATGAAGGCAAAACCGGTTAAGCGCAATGGCGTAAAGCAGGAACAGAGCAAACCATTGCATTATATATCTTCAGATGGTTTCCATATGTATGTTGGAAAGAATAACCTGCAAAATGACCGATTGACATTCAAGTTTGCAAATGCAAAGGATCTGTGGTTTCATGCAAAGAATATGCCGGGTTCCCATGTTATCGTCAAATTAGAAGGGGAAGAAGATGTGCCGGATGCAACTTATGAGGAGGCCGCAAGACTGGCAGCGTATTATTCGTCCGGCAAGACAAGCCCGAAAGTAGAGATTGACTATACCAGACGGGGCAATCTCAAAAAGCCGCCGCAAGCAAATCCGGGATATGTGATATACCATACCAATTACTCCATGGTTGCAATTCCGGATATTACAGATATTACTCTTGCACAGCGTGAGTAACGGACGTGCGAAACAGATAGAATACAAAAGCAGTTGTACGATGATATTAGTTACATCATACAGCTGCTTATTTACTATACTGTGTTTCGCACTGTTCATATCAAACTCAACTACGCTGTGCTTATCGCCACACCCGAGCCTATCTGGTATTGGAGCGAATGATCTACTGTATTGTTAAGATTTAATGACTTGTTTTTAATAATATTTTGAAAGAATTCATTAAGACATAGCAAGAATAATCTATAAATGTATTACGACTAATAATGCAATTATCTAATATGTGTTCCGTCTGTGACAATGCCATATGCGGCTGTGGTGTGGCAATAAGCACAGCGTAAGCTCTCATGGAGATAACGTGGATGGCACATGCCCGAAAACGTAAATAAAGCCATGTAGGTTTGTCTTATATGGTTAAGCAAGGCATTCTGATTACGCC
>JBNMIW010000309.1:0-2657 GCA_050873485.1 Lachnospiraceae bacterium
CAGGAATTTCGAGGACTGTGTGTGGGACGTATGCAAAGAGATATAGAGAAAGCCATATAGGATAAACATATATGGCTTTCTTTTTTATTTAGCGGTTTTTCTCGCCTGCATTATAACCTAAAAGCTGTGCAAGGGGATGCTATGCGTAATCGTTGAAGAGAAGTCCGGAATACTTTGATGGAATATACGGATTCGGATAATTAATATTTGTATTTGGATAAGTGACCACAACCTTGTCGATGTAATCGAGCGGGTTCAGGATCATTTTTTGTGTTACTCTGTGAATATCGGAGCGAAATCCGGACATATCTTCATCAAATAACCGTTTGATCTGTAAACTGTCTGCATCATCGGAACGGTTAAGATACCCGTTCTCATCAAGTGTAAGTCCGGCCTCTGAAAGAACAGCACTATGACGACTGGCAATTCCTGTAATGTCATGGTACAGGCGGCTGGCACCTTTTTGGTGGAATCCATTGCGTGCAATATCTACTAGATCGTTATATGATGCCAGAAAATTATCTAATTTATCAGAGATCTTATTCTCGTCCGGTGCAAGATATACAGTAACATCTTTGTCGGATGTGGACAAAAGATCAATATCCAATGCATGATTCAGGGAGATCCGATTGCTTGCGGAGGTATGCTCGTCTCCGTTAATATAGAAATGGGCATCGGATGGTTCGGTGTCTACATGATCCAATCCCAAAGCGGTTGTAATATCATTCTCAATATAAGTTTCGTCGAATTGAAAGAAAAGATCATCTGTCTGGGGAGTCCCAATGGATTCAGAACGCAATACCAGAGCACTGGTGCCGTCGATTCGGTTATTGCGAATAGAGGCATGGATGCCGATATCGTTACTGTTGATAGCATCTGCGAGATTACGCTGAATCTGTTGGTTGGTTTCGTCTGCGGTAATCTTTAAGTTAAATGTATACTGATTGCTGCCTACGGCGATGCCAAGTGTATAATTCCCGGGTGTAAATGCGTTCTCGCCGCTAGGAAGATATGCCCCGACATTTGTCTGACCGGTGGCAAGTTGGTCTATTTTGATGGCAAGCTTGTCGGGAAGATCTTCATTGGCAATATCGCGTAAATTAGCATAAAGAACCCCTTCGTTGGAGGAGACGGCTTTCATCTCGTTGAAACGTTCATCGGTTCCGCTTAATGATTCACTGTCACTTTCTAAGGACATGGCGGCTTCTTTGATACCGATTGTATAAGCCTGCACGGTATTCGAGAAGGTAAACTTGTAGAATGGTGACTGTTGATTCTGTTTTACAATGTTGTGATATAATGCTTTGAGATCGTCTTTTTTCTGAGAATCAGAACGAAGATTCTGCTTCGGAATGGCAATCTGTCCACTATAATAGTGATAAACGTTGCTCAAATTTAACATACCATCTACCTCCTTCCCTGGATACTCCAATATGTTTATAAGAAAAATGCGTTATCTGTTCCATCCATGAAAATAGCACATTTATAATCTGTATATATATGTATATAGATATTTTAAATATAGCATACAATATAGGCGATGTCTAGAATAGAAAAAACAAATATATACTAAAAAAATATAATAAAATCAAGCATTATATACATTTATATGAAAAATAACAAAAAATAGACTTGACACACACGGATACGTGTGGTAAAGTATCAAACGATGAACTGCCGAAGACAGTAGGTACCATTTGGTGTAAGCATAGCGCCTACCGAGGAAGAATCGTATGTTTGACGTTTCGCTCTATGTCTTTGGATATAGAGCTTTTCTTATATTTAGGAAAGCGGTTAGAGGTTCGATGTCGCGCAGTCATTAGTTTTATAAGGAGGCGCAATACGATGGCAAAGATTGAATTAAAGCAACCAATCGTTGAGGAGATCAAAGCTCAGCTTCAGGACGCAAAGTCAGCAGTAATCGTTGACTATCGTGGTCTTACTGTAGAGCAGGATACCAGACTTCGTAAGGAGTTAAGAGAAGCAGGTGTCGCTTACAAGGTATATAAGAACACAATGGTTAAGTTTGCTATTGAAGGAACAGAGTTTGAGTCTTTGAAAGATGATCTGGAAGGACCGAATGCAATCGCTATCTCTAAGGATGATGCAACAGCACCAGCAAGAATTCTTGCTAAGTTTGCTAAGGATGCAGAAGCATTAGAGATTAAGAGTGGTGTAGTTGAGGGAACTTACTATGACCAGGCAGGAATCCAGGCAATTTCCAGCATCCCTTCAAGAGAAGAGTTACTTTCCAAATTACTTGGAAGTATTCAGTCACCAATCGCAAACTTTGCAAGAGTTATCAAGCAGATTGCAGAGCAGCAGGATGGTGCAGCAGAAGCATAAGATTTATGTTTTTGGCAACAAGCTGTTGAAGACAGCATAAGAGACTGACACAAAGTGTCGCAAATGTAGTAGAACTACACGATAATAATTATTTTATAATGGAGGAATTAATAATGACTACTCAGGAATTTATCGAAGAGATCAAGAAGTTAAGCGTATTAGAGTTAAATGATTTAGTTAAGGCTTGTGAGGAAGAGTTCGGCGTATCTGCAGCAGCAGGTGTTGTTGTAGCAGCAGCAGGCGCTGGCGCAGCAGCTGAGGAAGAGAAGACTGAGTTCGACGTAGAGCTGACTGAGGTTGGCGCTGAGAAG
>JBNMIW010000310.1:0-2644 GCA_050873485.1 Lachnospiraceae bacterium
AAGCTCTGCAAACTGTCTTGGATTCAATTTATCAGTCAGCATGTAGTCATCATTAATCGACACATTGGCAAGCCCAAGCGCAGAATTGACATAATCTAATTTTTCAATCTTGCTCAGAACCTTCTTCTCTGACTCATAATCCCCTTTTGGTACCATGACAACCAGCTGATTGCTTGTTCCAAAAGTATTCTCTATCTTCTCGCTCGCAATCTTAGACTCACTCTTCTTCGCGCTCACGATAGAATTGGTATCATAGATATATTGGCAATGGTTAGACTCCCAGAATGCAAATACCAGAAATAATATAAATACCGGTGGAATAATGTATTTGGTCAGGTTGGCAAATTTGCCGACGAATGTAATCTTTGGAACATAGCATTTATGATGCGTCTTATCAATTCCTTTTGCAAAAATAAGAAGCACACCAGGCATCAGGAAGAATACGGAAATCAAACTGATAATGATCGCTTTTACCAGAATAATACCCATATCATAACCAAGCCGAAACTGCATGAACATCATGGCAACCATACCGGAAATCGTTGTAAGGGATGACGAGCTGATCTCCGGGATTGCTTTGGAAAGCGCTACTTTCACCGCATCCTCAGCATCCATCGTCTCATGTTCTTCCATAAAACGGTCACACAGGATGATCGCATAGTCGATTGCAAGTGCAAGCTGTAACACAACCGCAATGGAATTGGTTACCGATGAGATTGTTCCAAACCAATAGTTCGTTCCCATATTCAGAATTGCCGCAACACCGAATGTGATGAGCAATACCGGGATCTGCAGATACGCTTTCGTGGAGAGCATCAGGACTACAATGATGATAACCACTGCCAGAGCCAGAATGATATTCATATCTGCTGCCAGCGAATCCGCGTTCCGTTCCTCTTCTCCAACGGAAGAAGAAATATATGTATCATAATCAGAAAGTGTATCTTTGACTTCATTCAACGCATCTTTGCTGATATCCTCATCTTCCGTTCCATCGAATGTGATATCAAACAATGCGTCGGTACCGGTAAAATGATCCGAAGAATCGTCAAACTCAATCTGCTTGACTCCTTCAATATCTTCCAACCGGTCTACAAGTGCTTCCGCCTGTGGATAGGTAATATTAGAAACCATAACCTTACCACTTCCGTATGTTGTAAACTGTTCATCCATCAGGGAAAGGCCGATCCTGGTCTCGCTTGTTGCCGGCAGATATGAGGTAATATCCTGATTTACCTGCACCTTATTTATAGAAAGAACACTATAAATAATCGCCAGAACGAAAAGAATTTCTATTGCTTTCCGCTTATTAACAATAAAAGTTGCAACGGTCAGCCAGAAATTCCCTTTCTCTTTTTTCTCCTTTTCTTCCATAATCCATCCTCTTTCATTTTCTTATCTTTTCTGTTACTCTTTCACATTCCTACATTATAATAAGCATTCTGTTTTTATTCAATAGACATGACCTTCGTTTATTCTTTTTTAATAATTTACAATATTGGAAAACGAAGTTGGAATGTCTGATCTTTGTATATTTTTACTAAAGTTTTGTATTTTTTATCAAAAAGGGGAATTTTTTGTTTCCTTTTCACACAAAATCATATATACTCGTTACAGGATAACATGCTCCGGGGCAATGCTCCGGAGCTTTTCAAATAGGAGGAATTTATGAGTATAAGTTTTGTAGGAACTGTATGGGCGCTGCTTCCACCGGTCATTGCGATCGTGCTTGCGCTTATCACAAAGGAAGTTTATATGTCACTGTTCATCGGTGTTGTAACCGGTGCACTTTTATACACGAATTTCAGTCCGATCGGTACGATCGAGGCAATTTTCGAGGTTATGATGGAGAAGCTCGGTGATCCGTGGAATATCGGCATCCTGATTTTCCTCGTATTCCTTGGCATTATTGTCGCTTTGATGACAAGAGCCGGTGGCTCTGCCGCTTATGGAAAATGGGCCAGCAGTAAGATCAAGACCAAATCCGGTGCTTTGCTCTCCACTTTTGCACTTGGCGTTGTCATTTTCGTAGACGATTATTTCAACTGCCTGACCGTCGGCAATGTCATGCGCCCTGTCACTGACAAGCAGAAGATCTCCCGTGCCAAGCTCGCTTATATCATAGATGCGACCGCGGCTCCGATCTGTATCATCGCACCGATCTCAAGCTGGGCCGCTGCCGTTACCGGTTACACAAATGGGGACGGATTCTCCCTGTTCTTACAGACCATTCCATTCAATCTATATGCATGGCTCACCATTCTCATGGTTATTTTCATGGGAGTCACCGGATTTGATTACGGTCCAATGAAAAAGTTTGAAGAGAATGCTGCAAATGGTGATCTTTTCTCCGGTAAAAACGATTATGAAAATGTAAAGGAAGATGCGATCTCCCCAAAAGGAAAAGTCATCGATCTTATCCTCCCGGTTCTTTTCCTGATCGCAAGCTGTATTATCTGCATGATATATACCGGTGGATTTTTCGAAGGTGAAAGCTTTATCAGCGCATTTGCAAACTGCGATGCTTCCATGGGACTTGTTATGGGATCCTTCCTCTCACTTGTTTTTGTATTTTTACTTTATATTCCACGTAAAGTGATCAGCTTCAGTGAATTTGCAGAATGTATTCCACAGGGATTTAAAA
>JBNMIW010000311.1:0-2623 GCA_050873485.1 Lachnospiraceae bacterium
ATCAATCCGGGAAACAATGAGGAATTGAAGAAGCGGAGCCAGACACTGCGGGAGTATATGATATTTGTTGGATATGTAAATGAGAATCTTGCAAAGGCAGAAAAGGGCGAGAAGGATTATGAGACTGCAATCAGAGATGCAGTGAACCGATGCATTGCAGAGGATATCCTAAAGGATTTTTTGCTGGAGCGAAGAGAGGATGTGCAGAAAAGTATGATGTTTGATCTGACATACGAAAAGCAGATGGAGAATGCGAAGCGGGAATGGTATAACGATGGCGTGGAAGAAGGTCGTGCAGAAGGATATTCATCTGGAATTGCCAAGGGAGATGTTTGCCGTCTTGCTAATTTAATCATTAAGAAGATTCAAAAGAATAAATCTCTTGAACAAATTGCGGATGAACTTGAAGAAGCTGTCGAAGATATTCAGCCAATCTATGATATTGTGAAGAAATATGCGCCCGAATATGATGTGGATGCAATTACTGCAGAAGTGCTGGAAGTGCGTGAAAACAAAGAAAAATAGAAAGACTTAAAATTAATATATGAGGAAAAGGTCAACTGATATGATGTCGGTTGACCTTTTTGCTGCTATAATCAAAAATTTTATTTTTATCATTTGTACAATTATGATAGAATTAAGCGTAAGTGAATTATAACAGAAAGGGTCTTGTTGTATACCATAATGACCTTGATGAGTCTCTAATTGTCAATGCATACAAAGTAGTTGATCTGATTTTTCAGATGTATCTGAAGGCGAAGATTAGTTATGATCATGATATTCGTGTAGAGGATTACCCATTTGCGAGAGAGGCTGTTCGAGAGGCTATCTATAATGCTATAGCACACAACTGTTATATGTATGGAACTCCGATCCAGATAAAGATTATGGAAGATGAAATGACAATCAGCAATCGTTGTATACTTCCTGAAAATTGGACTGTTGAAACGCTGATGGGAAAACATGATTCAATTCCGTATAATCCGGAGATTGCAAACGTTTTTTATCGTGCCGGATTTATTGAGAATTGGGGACAGGGAATTCAAAAAATCTGTGATGGTACGCCTCAAGGCACTGAAAAAAGCCTTAATAGATCAACCTAAAGATCCAAAGGATCAGGCTGATACTTTGGCTGATACTTTGCCGGATAGTATTATTATGCTGTTGAAGATTAATTCGCAGATGACTCAGGCCGAAATAGCAGAAGCTACTAAAGTATCGGTTCCGTCTATAAAACGTACTATGAAGCTACTTACGAACAACGGGAAAATTGTTTGTAAAGGTGGTAAACGTTATGGACATTGGGAAGTGAACGAGGATAAGTAAAATAAAGGTAGGTGAATCAAAATGAAAGTAATAACATTTCACAATCCAGATGAAGAAAATGGATGTTTCAGCAATTGGTATCTGTCCAATTTTACAGCTGGTGATGAAAGATACACTTCTATGGAACAGTATATGATGCATCAGAAAGCGGTTGTATTTGGTGACAATGAGATTGCAAAACAGATTCTCGCAACTAATGATGTCGGATATATCAAGGAACTTGGGCGTAAAGTGTCAGGGTATAGGGACAATGTATGGAATGGCGTTCGCCAGATTATCGTCTATGAAGGTCTGATGGCGAAATTCACACAGAATCCGGAGTTAAAAAGAGCGTTGCTCGATACAGGCAATGCAGTTCTTGCAGAGGCAGCCGTGAATGATAGAATTTGGGGCATTGGATTGTCCATGAAAGACAAAAAACGATTGGATCCAAAGCAATGGAACGGACAAAATCTGTTGGGGTATGCATTGATGTTGGTAAGGGAGAAATTGTCAAAATGAACATCCAAATCTTCGGCACGAAAAAGTGCAACGATACAAAGAAAGCAGAGCGGTTCTTCAAGGAACGTGGAATTAAATATCAGTTTATTGACATGAAAGAAAAGGGCATGAGCAAAGGCGAGTTCCATGCTGTTGCATCCGTCAATGGTGGCGTGGAGAATATGATCAATCCGGATTTTAAGGATAAGGATCTCCTGGCGTTGATTCAGTATATTGCCCCAGAGGATAAGCTGGACAAGATACTGGAGAATCCGCAGGTGATCAAGACACCGGTTGTGCGGAACGGAAAGCAGTCAACACTAGGATATCATCCGGAAATATGGAAGACGTGGTCATAATATGAAACTACATGAAAAAACAACCAAATCAAATGCGATGCTGCATGTTACGCTCGCCTGTATCTTGGTGATTGCCATTGTGATATTCTTATTTGCAAAAGGCTATGTGGCAGACAAGCTGACATTTAACATTGTAAGATACATGGACCAGAGAAAAATCCTGTTATTATATTTGGGCATCATCAATCTCGTAACGTTCATTTTATTTGGCGTTGACAAGTATGCGGCGATTAAGGCAAAATGGAGAATTCCGGTTGCGACTTTGTTAGGATTTTCGTTTGCGGGTGGTGCGATTGGTGGTATAATTGCCATGTACCTGTTTCATCACAAGATACAGAAGAATTATTTTGCGGTGGGACTTCCGATGATGATCGTGACACAGATTGTGGTGCTGTTTTATTGTATGAATGCACCGTGGTAACGTAAGAGGAAATAGATCATGCAAATATTTGTAGATG
>JBNMIW010000312.1:0-2616 GCA_050873485.1 Lachnospiraceae bacterium
AAAGCTCTGATTCGGTGACAGGCAATTCTTCTAAAGCAATCAAGATTGCAAATCAGGTGACGGATAATCTCGAGGACAGAGTTCGCAGCCTGCTGATTAGCTCCGGTGTTTATAATGACGCAGAAGTAACTGCAAATTTGGATATTGATTTAGATGAGAAGCAGATCGTAGATGAACATCATTATACCGATGATACAGAGGACGATACCGGTCCGAAGACAAGTTATTATTATTATGATGCAACCAATACAGACGGTACATCCGGAATCCCGGGAACGGATTCGAATGATGGACAGACACAGGACTATGAGATATTGAATGGTTCCGCAGGAAACAGTAGTGCAAATGTTGTGAAGGAGGAATATCATGACAGCGTGACTACGACGAATACAACCAAAGCAATCGGAACCGTAAATAAAGATAATTCTACCATTGCAGTTGTGCTTAGTAAATATGTGATCTACGACGAAGCACAGATGAAGAAATCCGGACAGTTAAAGGGAACGAATTTTGAGACATTCCAGGAGCAGAATAGTGAACGAAAAGCGATTCAGTTAGATCAGGAAGCAATTGACCTTGTAGAAAAAGCAACCGGACTTCCAACGAACAATATCGCAATACAGGCATATGAAGTGCCGATCTTTTATCCTCAGGAAACAACAGCGGCAGATATCGCTACGAATTATTTGCAGTTTATATTAGCGATCCTGATCGTTGCATTATTATGTTTTGTAGTATTTAAGGGAATGAAACCTGTTGAGGTGACGGAGTTAGAACCGGAGCTTTCTGTGGAAGCATTATTAGCTACAACAAAAGAGAACCAGAGTTTGGAAGATATTGAATTTAGTGATAAGTCTGCAACCAGACAACAGATCGAACGATTCGCGGATGAGAATCCGGAAGAAGTTGCCCTTCTTCTTCGTAACTGGTTGAATGATGATTGGGACTAAAGGAAGTTTGAAAGGGAGGAATAGAAATGTCGATGTATGATGAAGATATGTCAGGTGCGCAAAAAGCAGCAATTCTCTTAATTTCTTTAGGACCGGAGAAATCGGCTAATATCTTCAAACATTTAAAAGAAGATGAGATAGAAGCACTGACATTAGAGATTGCCAACACAAGAAGTGTACCGCCGGATGTAAAAGAACAGGTCTTAGAAGAATTTTACGAGATTTGTCTGGCGCAACAATATATTGCAGAGGGTGGTATTGGTTATGCAAAAGAATTGCTGGACAAAGCACTTGGTGAAGATAAGGCGCGAGATGTGATCGGCAGATTGACGGCATCCTTGCAGGTACGTCCGTTTGAGTTTGTTCGTAAAGCGGATCCATCGCAGTTGCTTAACTTCATTCAGGATGAACATCCACAGACGATTGCACTTATTCTTGCATATCTGCCGTCTAGTCAGGCAGCTGCGGTTGTGGGGGCACTTCCACCTGAAAAACAGGCCGATGTTGCAAGACGTATTGCGTTAATGGATCGTACCAGTCCGGATGTGATCAAAGAGGTGGAAAAGGTGTTAGAGAAGAAACTGTCTTCTTTGGTAAATCAGGATTACACCATTGTTGGTGGCGTAGATGCTATTGTATCTATTTTGAATACTGTAGATCGCAGTACCGAGAAACATATTATGGAAACATTAGAGATTGAAGAACCTGAACTTGCAGACGAGATCCGCCGTAAGATGTTTGTATTTGAGGATATCTTAAGTCTTGATAACCGTGCAATTCAGACTGTTCTTAGAGAAGTGGATAACAGCGAGCTTGCTATTGCACTTAAGAATGCAAATGAGGATGTTCAGAATTGTATCTTTAACAATCTTTCATCCCGTCTTGCTACGATGATCAAAGAGGATATGGAATACATGGGTCCGGTTCGATTGAAAGACGTAGAAGAGGCACAGCAGAAGATTGTCAATATTATTCGAAAGTTAGAAGATACCGGAGAAATTGTTATTTCCCGTGGTGGAGGTGATGAGATCGTTGTCTAATCTGATCAAATCCGGATTTGTCGCATTTTCGCAGGATAATACTATGGTGATCGATGCGAATAATAACAAGATAATAAAAGGAATGGAAGAAGCGCTGCAGGAAGCCGCCGCAGCGAAAGAAGATGCGTCACTTGAAGAAGCTTTGGCAGAAGCTATGATAGAAGATGCGCAGATTGACGGCATTGACGAGGAAACAATGCCATCATTAACGATAGATAGAGATTCACAGGAACCGATGATCCGTTCACAATCTTTGGCAGATCAGATTGTACAGAAGGCCAAAGCAGATGCCAAACAGATTGTTGAACAGGCGCATGATGAAGCGGAGCAGTTAAGAGCAAATGCTTATGATGAGGCAGAACAGGTAAAAAGTCAGGCAAGAGAAGATGGATATCAGACCGGATATCAGGAGGGAGTCGAGAAAGCTGTTGCGGAATATGAAGATAAAAAGCAGGCTTTAGATAATGAAATACAACAGCAGACAAGTTTGTTCCAAAGTGAAAGAGAACAGTTTGTAAAGGAAATGGAACAGAATATGGTAAACTGGTTGTGTGAAATGATTCCCCGAATTATCGGTGTATGTGTAGAAGGACAGCAGGAAGTATTGCTTTATATAGTGAATGAGG
>JBNMIW010000313.1:0-2612 GCA_050873485.1 Lachnospiraceae bacterium
ATGTTGAAGAGACGGCACAGTGGGTGGAAGAGATCCGGGCAGCTTTTCCGGGTATGGAAGTGCTGAGTGATCCACTTGCATGTTCAATTTCGTGTCATATCGGACCGGGAGGACTCGGAATCGGATTTTCCTGCCGCCCATAATACATTCTTATGCTGCGAAAGGAAAAAAGCAGAATTAGGAGCAGGAATATGAAAAAATATATATTTCAAAGTGCAAATGAAAATGATTTAGAGGGGATTCGTGCATTATATATAAGTGCGATCGGCAGTCCGGGTTGTACATGGGATGAAGGATATCCGAATGCGGAGTGTACGAGGGCAGATTGGACACGGGGCGACCTGTATTGTATAAAGACAGAGACCGGAGAGATTATAGGTGCGGTTTCTGTAGATGCGGATGAGATTGTGGAAAAGCTGCCTTGTTGGACGACAACATTACAACCGGGAGCAGAACTTGCAAGACTGGTTGTGAAAGAGACTTATCAGAATCAGGGAATTGCGAAGCAGTTATTGCAGTGTGGAATGAATGAACTGGCAAAGAGAGGATATCAGAGTATACATTTTCTGGTATCAAAGACGAATGTACGGGCATTGCGGGCATATGAACCACTCGGATTTGAGAATCGTGGAGAATGGTCTGGCTATGAGCATGACTGGTGGTGCTATGAGAAGGCATTGTAAGGAGGCAGGTTATGGCAAAGAACAGAGTGTTGATCGTAGAGGATGAGATTGCGATTGCAAAAATGATCACCATGAATCTGAAAGTGGCGGGATATGACATTGTAATGTTTCAGGATGGAAAAGAGGCTGCGGAGTCTTTAGAGAGTGACCATGCGTATGATATTGCATTGCTGGATATTATGGTTCCGGGGATGGACGGATTGGAATTACTTCCGGTGGTAAAAGGTTATGGAATTCCAGTTATTTTTCTGACAGCAAGGGATGATATCGGTACGAAAGTACAAGGACTTCGGGATGGTGCAGAGGACTATATTGTGAAGCCTTTTGAAATGTTGGAACTGATGGTGCGCATGGAAAAAGTGTTGGAACGGACAAAGAAAAACAGCGATATCATACAGATTCTTGACTTAGAGATCAATCTTGCTGAACATACAGTGCGCAAGAATGGAGTGGAGATTTCTCTAAAACCGATGGAATTTGAATTACTGTGTGTGCTTGCGAAGAACCGGAATATTGCCATTTCCAGAGAAGAATTACTCCGTATGGTCTGGGGTGTTGATTATATGGGAGAGACACGGACGGTTGATGTACATATCGGACAGTTGCGTAAAAAGTTAGATTTGTCAGAACATATTAAGACGATATCAAAGTTGGGATATCGACTGGAGGATTAGCCTATGCGTCTGAAGTCAAAAATAATTGTGATATGCAGTATTGTAGTTTTATTGGCAGCATCTTTATGTAGTATATCCGTTTATGTCATCATGGATAAGAATTTTCATGAAGAGGCGGCAATACAGACATTGCAGGCGGCAACTGAATTCTACACATCATTGGATGAGAAGCTGACAAAGTATGAAAGACGCAAAGAAGGTCCAACGGATAACATGATGTCATATGTGATCAAGAATATGTCTCAAGACAGCGGTTCATTACAGATTGCATGTTTCAATACCGAGGATAGGAACAATGTAACCGGTATTTGTAATGATACAGAATTAGAATACGAGGATCTCAAAACGGCAGCATATGATATCAGTGCAAGAAATTTGGATTGTGCTTATCTGCAAAAGAATGGAAACTATTATGTAATCTACCGTAATCGGGACAGTTATGTGGGATATGCATTATTTTATGTGGACAATATCACTTATGTGGAAGAAAGACTGCATATATTAGGAGGTAGTCTGATCATATTAACGCTGATCAGTACCCTGCTTGCAAGTATTGCGTTATCCCTTATGGTTTCGAAAGTTTTGAAACCGTTACAAAAGCTCAGGGACTCTGCCAACCAGATCGCTCTTGGTGAATACGATCAACGGATTGCAATTGAGCGGCAGGATGAGATCGGGGAACTGAGTGAGAGCTTTAATCGTATGGTCGAGGCAGTAGAGATCCGGACGAAAAGCTTAGAGGAATCAGAGCAGCGCAAGACGTTATTTATGGGTAATCTGACACATGAGTTAAAGACGCCGTTGACTGCTATTTCCGGATATGCGAAGACGTTGCTTACGGTAAGATTACCGGAAGAAGATAAAGAGGAGGCATTATCCTTTATCTATGAGGAGAGCTGCCGGTTAGAACGGCTCTCTAAGAAAATGATGCAGTTACTCTTGTTAGATAAGGATGACAAGCTGGTGAAGGAGAACGTCACGGCAAAGGAATTATTTCATCTGGTGTATACGATCTGTAAGGAACGGGCAGCGCAGCACCAGGTAACATTAGAGATGCAGGAGGCAGAACAATCCTTTGAGGTGGATAAGGATCTGTTTGTGGAAGTGCTTGTAAACCTGATAGATAATGCGGTCAAAGCAAGCAAACAGGGAGATAAGATACTTGTGTTTGTAAAGGATGGCTGCATTTATGTAAGCGATCATGGAAGGGGGATTCCGGCGGAAGAGCAGGAGAAGATCTTAGAACCATTTTATA
>JBNMIW010000314.1:0-2605 GCA_050873485.1 Lachnospiraceae bacterium
GTATAATTATCTATTTTAGGAGCAAATAAAGAAGGACAGATACCATACACATTTATTGTGAGACATCTGTCCCTTTGATTTGTTTTAAAGGCATGAAACAGTTATTTGGTACCGGTGGAACCAAAACCGCCGGCTCCGCGAACTGTCTCGCTTAACTCATTGGTTTCTTCAAAATGAGCGGTAAGATAAGGTGTAATGACTAACTGTGCAATGCGTTCCTGTGGTTCGATCGTAACAGATGCATTGCTATGGTTATGAAGTGCCACCATAACTTCTCCACGGTAATCTGCATCGATGACACCTACTTTGTTGGCTGGTGCCAATCCTTTTTTGGAAGCTAATCCGCTTCTTGCATAGATAAGTCCGGCATATCCGGCAGGAATCTCCATTGCAAGTCCGGTTGGAATCAGTTTGGTCTCACCCGGAGTAAATGTAACGGATTCAGTAATACACGCATATAGATCTGCACCTGCGGCATATTCGGAACCGTATGTTGGTAAAGTGGCATGTTCATTTAATCGTTTAATTGGTACATTAGCGGTTAACATAATATAATCCTTTCTCTTTAGTAAATGGAAAAATCTTTTGAGTCATCCCAAAGAATGACTTCCTGTTTGGCAAGTGATTCCTGTACTTTGATAATGCGTTGATTAGAGGAACCACGGAAACGAAGTGCTAAATCTTTCTTGTTTTCCATAAATTCACCATCTACTAATATATCAATATAAGAAAGCATCTGCTTGGTTTCTTCCCATTTCGGACACATGGTATCTAATAGATCCTTTTCAAAGTCATATCCGGTATAGCACCAGATGTCTTTTTGAGGAAAACGTGCCTTTACTTCTTTTAATAATGGAATAAGAGCAACCTGGTTATTATATTCAAATGGTTCACCACCCAATAAGGAGAGACCGTGAATATAACCGGGTTGAAGTGCTTCGACAATCTCGTTGATAACTTCACTGTCGAATGGTTTTCCAAAGTTAAAATCCCATGTTTCAGGGTTAAAACATCCCGGACAATGGTGTGTGCAGCCGCTTACAAAGAGACTGACACGGACACCGGGACCATTTGCTATGTCATATTTTTTAATATCTGCGTAGTTCATAATATCCGTCCTTCATATTAGAGGTGTAACACTCTTGCTTTGATCTCTTTTGTCTTGCCGACATTCCAGAAGTTCTCGCCCAGGTATCCGCATGTTCTACGGGTTACATTCATCTTGGCGTGATCTTTGTTGCCACATTGTGGACATTCCCATTCATTATCATCATTGATCATGATCTCTCCGTCATAACCACATACATGACAGTAGTCGGATTTGGTGTTAAATTCCGCATATTGAATGTTGTCATAAATGAAACGAACTACTTCTGCAAGTGCATCTAAGTTATTCCGCATATTTGGAATTTCAACATAAGAGATCGCACCACCGGAAGATATCTTCTGGAACTGGCTCTCAAAGCGGAATTTGCTGAATGCATCAATGTGTTCTCTGACATCTACATGATAAGAGTTTGTATAGTATCCTTTGTCGGTTACATCCGGAATACTTCCGAAACGTTCTAAATCAATTCGTGCAAAACGGTAGCAAAGGGATTCTGCCGGACTTCCGTATAATCCAAAACCAATGCCGGTCTCAGCTTTCCATTTGTCTGTTGCAGCACGCAAACGGTTCATAACACGGAGAGCAAATTCCTGACCTTCCGGTGTTGTGTGACTGCATCCCTTCATTAACTTGGTTACCTCATATAAACCAATGTAACCGAGAGAAATGGTGGAATAACCATTTAATAATAATTTGTCAATCTTTTCTCCCTTTTCAAGGCGTGCGATCGCACCATATTGCCAGTGAACCGGACTGACATCAGAAGTTACACCCATCAAGGCGTTATGTCTGCACATCAATGCCTCGTAGCACAGATCCAGACGTTCTTCTAACAGGCTCCAGAACTTCTCTTCATCGCCATTGGCAATAATACCGATCTGTGGAAGATTCAGACTTACAACGCCCTGATTGAATCTTCCTTCGAATTTGTAGTTGCCGTTCTCGTCTTTCCATGGAGTTAAGAAACTTCTGCATCCCATACAGGAGAATACATTTCCTTCGTAGTTCTCACGCATCTTCTTTGCAGAAATGTAGTCCGGGTATAAACGTTTTGCAGAACATTTTACCGCTAATTCTGTGATATAGTCGTATTTTCCGCCCTTGAGGCAGTTATGTTCATCTAATACATAGATCAGTTTCGGGAAAGCAGGCGTGATGTAAACACCCTGTTCATTCTTAATTCCCTCTAAACGCTGCCGTAAGATCTCTTCAATGATCAATGCGTTCTCTTCAATATATTCGTCATCCTTATCTAAGTTAAGGAAGAGTGTGACAAACGGAGACTGTCCGTTGGTTGTCATCAGGGTATTGATCTGGTATTGAATGGTCTGGACACCGGAACGCAGTTCATCTTTGAGACGTTCCTGTACCATCTCTTCAATAATGTCTTCGGATACCTTGTCACCAAATTCTGCTGTGATCTTTGTCTTGAATTTGTGGTAGGATTTTCTTAAATACTTGCCTAAATGTCTGACATCAACAGACTGACCACCATAC
>JBNMIW010000315.1:0-2602 GCA_050873485.1 Lachnospiraceae bacterium
GCGTTATGACGTATCAGATCTTCCTTTTCTGCTGTCTGTGTCTTTCCCTTCTTCAGCAATTCCAGTGGAGGAAACTGATAGGTATGATCGCTGTTTCCGATTTCTTTTGCAGATACATTCTCCACCGTAGCAGCGGTCTTGTTTTCCATATGTAAAGCTGTATCTTTCTTTTCCGATACAGAACTTTTCACTTCTTTCACCGTTGGCTGTTCTTCTGCTTCCGGCAGCACGTCCGGTACAATATTCTGTTTGGCAGACGTTCTTCGCTTTCTTCTCGGTTTGTCCGGTTTCTTTTCATTCTCTGTTGCCGGCATATGTTCTCCCGGAAGATCTAAATCATATGTCATTGTAATCTCATGAACTTCTTCATTTAACGGCAGTTTCGGTTCTTTCTTAGCCGGAAGAATTCCTTTGTCTGCATCCGGCGGTAACACCGAAATTGAATCCAATACGGATGTTTTCTTTCTCTCCGAAAATACCGGATCCTTTTCATCCGGATAATCCTCTTTCACGATATGCTCATAGCCGGTTGTCCGTTTTTTCTTTCGTACCGGAGGCATCTCCTCCTCTTCCTCCTCATATTCCCTGCCATCGGCTCTCACATCGGAAATTGTTCCGATCACACCCCGGAACATATCGATGACGGAAACTTCCGCAAACAGCACAACACAGATGATAATGGCAACAACAATAATAATGTAAGTGCCAATCCGTCCAACCGCAGCCTGCAACAGGTATGCAAGAGAACCACAAACAATTCCCCCGCCCAGCTTATCCTGAAATCCTTCCATAAAAAGTTTGGTAAACTCATATTTTTCAATTCCGGCAGTTAACTGTCCGATCATTCCAATGCATAACAACACAAAAGATCCAAACACCACTTTATTCACTGCACGCCTTTTATATTCATTGATATGTAAGAAAAATGCCGCAAACATTACTGCAACCGGTAATACATATTCAATAATACCAAACAAGCCAAAAAAGAAATTGCTGATGTAACCCACTGCCCCACACAGTCCGAAATTGCCAAGTTCTATGATCAGCATTACGGCTCCGATCACCCAGATTGCAATCTCCAAAGCATAGGAACTTTCTTCTTCCTGTACGTTTTGTTTAGCCGTTTGTGTCTTTCCGGAATTTCTTTTCTTTGTTTCTCTATTCGAATTCGTTGATTTGCTTTTCTTCTCAGCCAAGCATCCAACCTCCCTTTCCAAGCTTATATGCTGCCATATACGACACAAAAACAACAAATTGTAGTTGAACGCATAAAACACCACAATATTTATATATTACTATCTTTTCTTTTATTTATCAAGTCATATAAATAAGAAAACGCTTCCTTTATCCCTCCCACTTCATTTATTAATCCCAGTTTTACCGCTTCGGCCCCGACTAATACACTTCCTACATCTTTTGCCAATTCTGTTGTGTTAAACATGATCTGTTTCAAATCCGCTTCACTGATATCGGAATGATCACAGGTAAAGGATATGATTCGATCCTGCATACGGTCAATATATTCATAATTATGTTTCACTCCCAATACCGGTCCATTCATCCGGATCGGATGCACCACCATGGTTGCGGTTGGAACAATAAAAGAGTGATCTCCGGACACGCTTAACGGAACTCCGATCGAATGTCCCCCTCCTAATAGTAACGTAACAACCGGCACCGATAAAGATGCGATCATTTCCGCAATTGCCAGTCCTGCTTCCACATCGCCGCCAACGGTATTTAATAATACAAGTAATCCGTCTATCGAATCGTCTTCTTCTACTCTTGCCAGTTCCGGTAATACATGCTCATATTTCGTTGTTTTCACAAGTGGGCCAAGTGCCTGATGTCCTTCAATCTCACCAATAATATTTAATAAATAAATGCGATATCCATATGCATTTTCCTTTAGATCCAACTGTCCTATTTCCTCAATTTGTTCGGTTCTTTCCTTTTCAATCTGTCTGTCGCACAGTCTCTGTTCACATGGTTTCTCATATTCCACACCATGACCATATATATTCTTTTCCATTTTGATGACCTCCACAACACTCCCCGTTTATATAGCATTTCCCGTCAAATACACTTTCATTCACAATAAAACACACAAAGGAGCAGCCATAGCTACTCCTTCGTGTAATAAAAATAATTTTTTAAAATCGTTACATCTGTACTACAATCCGGTTCTCATCCTGTAACAGATCTGCCGATATGTAATCGCCATCAATCGTCTGTCCATTTAATACAATCTTCTCTACTCCGGATTCTTTTCCATTTGGATTCTGAACCTGAATATGTAATTTCTTACCGCGGAAATCTTTTTCCATTGAAAATTCTTTCCAGTCAGAAGAAACAGATGGACTGATCTTTAATCCATTAAAGTCCGGACGCAAGCCGAGAATTCCTTCTACACATCCAACCATAACGGTAGATGCTGTTCCTGTCAGCCAATGTACATGTGCGCGGCCTTCAAACGGCGACTCCGTACTCTCTGTAAACTGTCCGTGACAATATGGCTCTAATTTGCGGATCTCTGCCTTATCATTCATAGAAGCAGGGGACGATTCATTAAAGTATTCAAATGCACGGTTACCATGTCCCA
>JBNMIW010000316.1:0-2572 GCA_050873485.1 Lachnospiraceae bacterium
CATGTGTTCTGGGGCGAAATCGTATAATACACGCACAAAACGATGTGTGTTATATGTTGACAAATGCAACGGTTAAAAATATACTATTGAAAGATGTGGGATGATTCCGCAAATATAAGAACATGAGATTTTAAATGGAATCCAGGGAAGGAATTGCGTATATGAAGATATATAATACAATGACAAGAAAAAAAGAAGAGTTTGTTCCGATTCGGGAGAATAAAGTTGGAATCTATGTATGTGGTCCAACGGTATATGATTATATTCATATCGGTAATGCACGTCCAATGATCGTATTTGATACATTGAGAAGATATCTGCTTTATAAAGGGTATGACGTAAATTATGTATCGAACTTTACAGATGTGGATGACAAGATCATCAAACGTGCGATCGAAGAAGGTGTAACTTCTTCTGAGATTTCAGAACGTTATATCAAAGAAGTAAAAAAAGATATGCATGATCTGAATGTAATGGAAGCAACCACACATCCGAAGGCAACGGAAGAGATTCCGGATATGATCGACATGATCAAAGTCCTGATCGAAAAGGGACATGCCTATGAGGTGAATGGAACGGTATATTTCCGTACGAGAAGCTTTCCGGGATATGGTAAGTTATCCAAGAAGAATATTGATGATTTAGAGGCTGGACATAGAGATGAGAAGCATCAGCTCAAAGTTTCCGGTGAAGATGAGAAAGAGGATTTCTTAGATTTTGTACTCTGGAAACCTAAGAAAGAAGGAGAACCTTCGTGGCCGTCTCCATGGGGAGAAGGAAGACCGGGCTGGCATCTGGAATGTTCGGTTATGTCTAAGAAATACATTGGTGATATTATTGATATTCATGCAGGTGGAGAAGACCTGATCTTCCCACACCATGAGAACGAGATCGCACAGAGTGAGGCGGCAAATGAAGTAGAATTTGCAAGATACTGGATGCACAATGGATTCCTGAAGATTGATGGAGAGAAGATGTCCAAATCGCTTGGCAATTTCTTTACGATCCGGGATATCGGAGAGAAATATCCATTACAGGTAATCCGGTTCTTTATATTAAGTGCACATTATAGAAGTCCGCTGAATTTTTCAGATACATTAGTAGAGTCTGCAAAGGCATCTTTGGAGCGTATTCTGAATGCCGTATCCAGATTAGAGGATATGACAGCGACTGCACCGGAGCGGGAGTTGTCAGAAGAAGAGAAACAGTTAGAGCAGAAACTTGCGGAGTATGTGACAAAGTTTGAGCAGGCAATGGAAGATGACCTGAACACAGCAGATGCAATATCTGCAATATTTGAGCTTGTAAAGTTTACAAATTCCAATATTACATCCGACAGTGCAAAGGCAATTGTAACAAAAGCATTGGATACGATTCGTCAGTTATGTGATGTATTAGGTATCATTACGAAGGTGGAAAAAGAGATCTTAGACAGTGATATTGAAGCTTTGATCGAGGAAAGACAGGCTGCAAGAAAGGCAAAGAATTTTGCAAGAGCAGATGAGATCAGAGATACATTAGCTGAACAGGGAATCATTTTGGAAGACACCAGAGAGGGCGTAAAGTGGAAACGTGCATAATGGCACAGATGGGATGATCGTATGAGTGAGACAGGAAGTTATCGGTACTTCAAAGACATTTTTCATATAGAACATGGTGATCCGGCTGCTTATTCGCCGCTGGCATTGGCGTATATAGGCGACAGTGTGTTTGATATCATGATTCGGACGATGGAAGTCAGTCAGGTGAACAAACAGGTGAACAAATACCACAAAGATGTCAGCAAGATTGTTTGTGCTCCGACACAGGCGAAGATGATCATGGCGATCAAAGAGAATCTGACAGATGAAGAACGGGATATATATAAGCGTGGGCGTAATGCTAATTCCTATACAAAGGCGAAGAATGCAACTCGCACAGAATACCGGAAAGCGACCGGTTTTGAGGCACTGTTAGGGTATCTGTATCTGAAAGAGGATTTTGAGAGGCTTGTGGATGTTGTCAAAATGGGATTAGATGTGTTGCAAGAGACGGAATAAACGGATCATGAATAAGGAGACAAAATGAGATACGAGGAATATACAATAGAAGGAAGAAATGCTGTAACAGAGGCATTTCGTTCAGGAAAGACAATTGATAAGCTGTATGTATTAGATGGTTGTCATGACGGTGCGGTTAATACGATCAAGACATTAGCAAGAAAACAGGATACGATCGTGAATTATGTGACAAAAGAACGTCTGGATCAGATGTCAGAAACCGGAAAACATCAGGGTGTGATCGCACAGGCGGCAGCATATGATTATTCAACAGTGGAAGATATGTTACAGTTGGCAGAGCAAAAGGGAGAAGCTCCATTTTTGTTTTTGTTAGATGAGATAGAAGATCCGCATAATTTAGGTGCAATTATCCGAACTGCAAATTTGTGTGGTGCACATGGTGTGATCATTCCGAAAAGAAGAGCAGCAGGATTGACGGCGACGGTTGTAAAGGCATCTGCCGGAGCAATTAACTACACACCCGTTGCGAAAGTAACAAATATTGCGAAAACGATTGAAGAACTGAAAGAAAA
>JBNMIW010000317.1:0-2539 GCA_050873485.1 Lachnospiraceae bacterium
CCTTCATAATGCCCACAAAGCAGCACCAGATCTTCTTCTTTGGCCAGCTCACGTGCAATCTCCTGATTAAATACCTTTCCCTGTGGTGTCATGTAAACCACACGAAGTTGTTTTTCTTTGTCTGTCGCAGTATCCTCCGCCATCTCATTATTATCAGCGTCTGCACATTGTAATTCCTTACGCTGCTCAATCTGTTCTTTTACCGCCTCATATGCACGATATACCGGTCCCGGCTGCATAACCATTCCGGCGCCACCTCCGTACGGATAATCATCCACCTGACCATGTTTGTTCTGGGCATAATCTCTTATATTGATCGCATCTACCGATATAGCACCTTTTTTCATTGCCCGTCCGGTGATCGAAGTTCCAAGACCATCCATCACCATTTCCGGAAATAAAGTCAATATATGAAAATGCATCTTATTCCTCCATTCCTTTCATTAACCGGACGGTCATTTTCCCATGTTCCGTATCAACGTTTAGAATACATTCCTTGATTGCAGGCAGCAGCCATTCTTTTTTCTCTTTGCCCGTAACGACATATACATCATTTGCTCCGGTTGGAATGATCTCGGTTAATGTTCCAAGTTCTGTACCATCTTCTTTCTGTACCTGTAATCCGATCAGGTCTGTCATGAAATACTCATCCTCTTCCAATGCTACTGCATGTTCCCTGTCGACATATAATTTACATTGTTTGTATTTTTCTACGTCATTGATATTATCAATTCCGTCAAATTTCAAAATTACCATATTCTTAAAGAACTTCGCTCCCTGCACCTTGATTGGAAGCATTTCATTCTTATATTCCACATAACAATCTTTTAACTTTTTAAATCTGGCATTATCGTCCGTTGTCGGAAATACTTTCACTTCCCCACGCACACCATGTGTTGATGTGATCACACCAACCTGTAATAAATCTTCCATGCATTTTCCTTTCTGTCTTCTTATTCAAAAAATGGAAGGATAATCACACATATTGTGTGACAACCTTCCATGAGATGCGATATCACTACTTGATATCTACAATTACCTTCTTATCACCCTTTGAAGCAGCTGCTTTCACAACTGTACGGATAGATTTTGCAATTCTACCCTGCTTACCGATTACTTTACCCATATCTTCCTGGGCAACCTTAAGCTCAACATAAATGGCGTCATCTTTGGAGGTCTCGATTACCTCAACATCCTCTGGGTGATCAACTAGGGACTTTGCTATTATTTCTACCAATTCTTTCATCTACGAATAACCTCCCAAGTCCTACTTCTCAATACCAGCCTGCTTTAAAAGCTTAGCAACTGTATCTGTTGGCTGAGCACCGTTAGCTAACCACTTCTTTGCCAAATCTGCATCGATCTTAACTACGCTTGGCTCCTGATTAGGATCGTAAGTACCGATCTCTTCGATAAATCTACCATCTCTTGGAGAACGTGCATCTGCTACAATTACTCTATAGAAAGGATGTCTCTTATATCCCATTCTCTTTAATCTCATCTTTACTGCCATTGTCTTATTTCACCTCCTTCATATTCTGTCCACACCTGCGGACTGCTATAACTTATATGTCTAAACCATATTGGTTTGTACATCCATTGTTAAAATCCAAATGGCATACGGAAACGTTTTCCTCGTTTGCCACCCATCATTCCCGACATCTGCTTCATCATTTTTCTCATCTGTTCAAACTGCTTGATCAACCGATTCACTTCACTGATGTCCACACCTGCACCTGCCGCTATTCTGCGTTTGCGGCTCGGATTAATGATGTTCGGATTGGATCTTTCTTCTTTGGTCATTGACAAAATGATGGCTTTCGGCCGGTTCATCTGTTTCTCGTCAATCTCCACATTCTTAAGCTGATTGCCCATTCCCGGAATCATCGAAAGCATGTCCTGCATACTTCCCATCTTCTCCATCTGGGCTAAACTATCTAAAAAGTCATTGAAATCAAAAGATGCTTTTCTCATCTTCTGTTCCATTTCTTTGGCTTTCTCTTCATCAATTGCACTCTGTGCTTTCTCAATGAGCGATTCTACATCTCCCATACCAAGAATACGACTTGCCATTCTGGACGGATAAAACTGTTCCAAATCCGAAAGTTTCTCACCCATACCAACATAAAAGATTGGCTTACCGGTTACCGCACGAATGGAAAGTGCCGCACCACCACGGGTATCACCGTCTAACTTCGTAAGAATCACACCGTCAATACCGATCTGTTCATTAAAACTGGTTGCAACATTCACTGCATCCTGACCCGTCATGGCATCGACTGTCAATATCGTGTATGTGACATTCACATTCTTCTTGATCTCCTGCAATTCCTGCATCATAGATTCATCAACATGCAAACGGCCTGCTGTATCCAAGAATACAATCTGTATATTATTCTTAGCCGCATGTTCTACTGCCGCCTTTGCAATATCAACCGGTGAATTCTGTGTTCCCATTGTAAATACCGGAACTCCCTGTTTCTCACCATTGATCTCTAACTGCTTGATCGCAGCCGGACGATACACATCACAGGCAGTA
>JBNMIW010000318.1:0-2520 GCA_050873485.1 Lachnospiraceae bacterium
ATTATGATCATTGCCGGGTTTGTTCCGGCGGTCGGAACCGCACTTGCAACTTTGCCGGATGCGGTACTTGGTGGTTGTACGATCATGATGTTTGGTAATATTGTCGTGTCCGGAATCCAGATGATCGAAAAATGCGGCTTTTCTCATCGAAATACCGTGATCGTGGCACTTTCGTTAAGTATTGGTTTAGGATTTACGACAGTACCGGAGATCTTTAATATCTTCCCGGAGATCATTCAACAGATCTTCGCAGAGAACTGTGTTGCAGTCGTATTCTTGGTAGCGATCATTGCAAATCTGATTCTGCCGAAGGATAAGGAAACAGTTACCAAACAGGAATAAGGCGGGTATGGTTTATGGTAATTCGCAAACACTATTATGTAGATGGAAGAGTACAAGGGGTAGGGTTCCGGTATCGTGCGTATTATATCGCACAACAATATGGTCTTGCCGGATATGCCGTTAATTTAGATGATGGAAGAGTAGAACTTGAAGTGCAGGGAGAACAGGCATTGGTTGATTCTTTTCTTAATAAAGTTGAGGAAGGTCATTTTATACGCATCGATTCTTTCGAAGCGAAAAGTATGCCGGTTGATCCCGACAACACGCAATTCTATATAGATTGAAAGGAGATTATATTATGCAATTTGAAACATTACAAAAGGACATGATCGCTGCCATGAAGGCACACGACAAATCAAGAAAGGATGCCATTTCATCTTTGATTTCTGCAATCAAGAAGGTTGCAATTGATGAAGGACATCGTGAGGATATCAAGGAAGATTTAGTGGAACGGGTGATCCTCAAGGAGTTAAAGACAGTAAAAGAGCAGATTGACAGCTGCCCGGCTGATCGTACCGATCTGAAAGAGGAATATCAGCTACGTTTTGATGTGATCAACGAGTATGCGCCTTCACTTATGAGTGCAGAAGAAGTAAAAGCATTTATTGAAGAGAAGTTCGCAGATGTAGTTGCTTCAAAGAATAAAGGTATGATCATGAAAAATGTTATGCCGGAATTAAAGGGCAAAGCAGACGGCAAAGTGATCAATGAAGTAGTGGGCGAGCTTTGCAAATAAAAGCGGTGCAGGTATAGAACCCGATCATAAGGCAGAGTGTCAGTATTTTAGGTATAGCAGGAAGAACATGAAGCAGTTGCAGATAGAGAAGATAACTGGCTGTACCGAGTATTACGAAACAGACAACAGGAAAGAAGATGTCACGCGAGAAAGATAATTCGAACGTGACATTTTTTTGTAGTCGGAACAGACATCCCAAAGTTAATACCAGATAGCTTATAAACAGACCGGACACATAACCGTACATACCGATCTTCGGAACAAATGCCAATATAAAACCGATACGGATTCCGGTAGCAAGAACCGTCAGAAAGAGATTATAGGTGCTAAGGCCTAATCCGTTTAATATGCTTGCTAATGTGGTAGCAAGGTAAATGAATGGACACAGAAGAGAAAGCTGGTAAAGATACATACCGGCTTTTTCGTTTGAAAAGAAGCAGATGCCAATATCGGAACCGTAGATAAAGAATACGATCGTAGAAAAAATTCCGATTAACAGACAAAATTGCAGACTTTTTTGACATAGATTAGACAAGTGTGACCGGTTTGAAGTGGAATTTGCGGAAGAGACAGCGGGCAGCAGCATTGTTGACAACGAATTGGTAATGGTGGCAGGAAACATGATGAAAGGGAATGCCATACCGGTAAAGATACCATAGATCTCCAAACTGGTAGTGGAATTGTGATAATAGGTGAGTAATGCACTTGGGATCAGAATGGATTCCATGCTCTGTAAAGCTGTGAGTGCTAACCGATTTGTCGTAAGAGGAATGGAATCCTTCAGAAACAGACGGATGATCTGGCGCTTATGAATCGGCTGACAGCAGGATCTTAAATGGTTTGTACGCATATGATGAAGCAGTGCAATCATCGAATAGGTAAAAGCAGTGATTTCGCCGATCACAATACCGATTACCGCAAACGGTGCAGTATAGGTATTGCGGGCGCATACAAAAGTTGCAAGGAGATACAGTCCGATCACTTTGGCAGACTGTTCCAAAAAATCCGAAATGCCATGCACTTCGGATTGTTCTAATCCTAGAAAATATCCGTGAATTGCACCTTTCATTGCCATAAACGGAATTCCTAATACAAGAATACGCAGACATGGTGTACATCCTGTCGCATTTAGGATACGGGTGCATAGAAAGCCGGCATTACGGTATATAATAGAAGCAGTGAGAATTGCTAAAAACAGATTCCAGGCAAAACAGGTCTGAAAGAATTTCCAGGCGGTGGAATGATTGCCTCGTTTGGTGTATTCCGATACCAATTTGGTAAGGGCAAGTTCATTTCCGAATGTCGTAAATGAAAATGCAACCAGATAGATTGGAAAAATGAGCTGATAGATTCCGAGTTCCTTCGCACCGATCAAATGACTTAAGAATATTCTATTATAAAACCCTATGGCACGGGTGATCAGACCGGTTATGGTTAAGATC
>JBNMIW010000319.1:0-2512 GCA_050873485.1 Lachnospiraceae bacterium
AAAGTAATGGGAATGAAACACAGGACTTTTATCTGGATGAATAAGAAAAATGACAGGTTTTCATTGTGGATAACTTGTCATTTTTTGATTATATATGTTGTTTATGACATTGGACCGGTTGTATATCCGAAAGTATATTAAAATGATTTGAAGTGTGATAAGATAATGTGCAATTGGATAGAAAATTTAAGAAAGCGAGAAAGATATATATGAAGATGGTAAAATGTCTCAAAGGACACAAGTATAATGCAGACAAATTCAATAGTTGCCCACAATGTGCTTTGTTACAAGGACTGGTGAAGCCGGATGACCTTACAGAAGATGCACAAAGTGATATTGATACAGAAAAACCGGATATGGAGCGGCAGCAGAAGTATGAGATTGTTGGAAGAAGGAAAATAGTGGGATGCCTGCTTTGCGTAAAAGGTGCGATGCAGGGAGAAGGTTTTTTTCTGGTAGAAGGACAGAATGATATCGGTCGGGGAGCGAATCTGGAAGTTGTGCTTTCTAAGGAACTGACCGTATCCCGTAAGGCACAGGCAAGCATTTATTATGACAAGGATGAGAATAGATTCTATCTGGCGGCTGAACAGGGCAAGTCGGACGTATTATATAACGGTATACCGGTTCAGGAGAAAATGCCGATTGTTACGGAAAGTGAAATACAGATTGGCTATTGTGTGTTGCGGTTTGTGGCATTTTGTAATGAGAATTTTACATGGAAGAATTAGGAATCGTGAATTGTATTTCTTTGGGGAATCCGTTATACTGATATCGGTAAGTATGCAGTATAGCGGATTTTCTGGTATACAGAGATATCGTTGATCATAGAAGCGCCTGCAAATGGATGATGGGAGAGGGAAGAGAATGAGATACATAAGAAGAATGATGCTGGGATTGTGGCTATTGATAGGAATGGTATGTACAGATGCTGTGATCGTGAAGGCAGAGGAAAAAATGGTGACCGGAACATTTGGAGATTATGAGTGCCAATGGGAGGAGGGTATGGATTCTGTTGTCATTACAAAATATAACGGAACAGAGAGTAATGTTCAGATTCCGGATACTTTAGATGGCAAAAAGGTAACGACTGTAGGGGCGCGTGCATTTGAGGGTAATACCAATATAGAAACGGTGGACATACCGGAAGGAGTGACCGCTATAGAATGGTCTGCATTTAGTGGTTGTGCGCATTTACAAAAGGTGACATTGCCAGACTCCCTGTTAAGTGTAGGAAGTGGAGCTTTCGACCAATGTACAAAGCTAACGGATATTTGTTTGCCTGATAAGGTTACGAAAGTTGGTAGTGTCGCGTTTATGGGATGTTCGAGTCTGCAAAAGCTGCCGGGTTTTGAACATGTGACGAGTGTTGGATGGGGAACATTTTATGAATGTAGCAGTTTGACATCTATTGAATTGTCGAAGGAACTTACAGAGATACCGAAGCAGATGTTTATTCTATGTAAAAGTCTGACAACGGTTGAAATGCCGGATAATCTGAAAAGTATCAGAGAATCGGCATTTTACGGTTGCTCGGGACTGACCTCTATTAATTTGAAAGGGGTAACAAGTATTGAAAAAACTGCGTTTCTCGCTTGCACGGGACTGATATCGATTGAATTACCGGATTCTGTCACTGACGTTGGCGAGAAAGCGTTCTATAATTGCAGAGGCTTAAAGAGTTTGGTAATGCCGAAACAACTACAGAGTATAGGGACATCTGCGTTTTATAATTGTATTAGTTTAGAAAACGTTGAGTTGCCGGATAATCTCTCCGTGATCGGCGAAAGTGTGTTTTTAAAGTGCAGTAAACTGAAGGAGATTGTAATACCGGAAGGTGTAAAGAGTATAGGTGCCAATGCTTTTGGCAAATGTAAGAGTCTGGAAAATGTTCATTTTCCGAAAAGTCTGACTACAATAGAACAATCGGCGTTCGCATCATGTAGTCAATTAACTGAGGTTAAATTATATGAGGGACTGGAAAGTATAGGAACATCTGCATTTGATGGGTGTAATAATCTGTCAAAAGTAGAACTTCCGCAAAGCCTTAACAGTATAGGAGACAGTTGTTTTGGATTTGCAAGGGATAAAGTGCCGGTAATATATGTATTTCCGGGCAGCTATGCGGCTCAGTGGCTGACATGTGAACGACCGGCTGATCAGGTTGCATGGATTGCCGGATATATTTTAGAAGAGGAAGGATGCCGGGTAAAAGTGCTTTCGCAGGGGGATCAGCCAACGGTAGAGTATGATAATCCGATTGTGAAAGATGCGGAAGAATATACGATCCCGGACAGTGTAACAATAAATGACATATCATATCAGGTGACCGGTATTGCAGATAATGTGTTTGCTGAATGCAGTAAAGCCCAAAAAGTAACGATTGGTCATAATGTGAAACAGATTCAGAAGAATGCATTTGGGGATGTGGCAAAGGAAGATAGTGCATTTGACCTGGTGACACCGGAAGAAATATCCGATATCAGCGATATGGGAATTGAGAATCTAACCA
>JBNMIW010000320.1:0-2503 GCA_050873485.1 Lachnospiraceae bacterium
CACCGTCCGATGCAGCCGTTTATATTGATGGTCGACGAGTGAATACAGAGGGTGCGGTTGATATTACATTTGGCAAGCACAGGATTAATATTATAGCTGACGGCTATCAGAGTTATAGTGCATCATTTAATGTGAATTATGCTTACAAAGTAAAAGAATATACATTGCAGAAAGAGGATGAGACGACAGAATCTGCTTCTTCAACAACAACAGCTGCGGAAAATGCAGACGGATCAACAACGGCAACAAGCGAGGCAACTACGCAGACATCCACTGCCGATAATTCGGATGTAAAAGATGTGACAACGTCTGAGGGAACGAAAACAAAGAATAAGGTTACGGTCTCTGCACCGGTTGGAGCCAGTGTATATTTTGATGGACAATATTTAGGAATTGCACCGATTTCCTTTACAAAAGTAACGGGAAGTCATATAATTACATTGAGTCAGACGGGCTATCTGTCAAAGAGTTATACGGTGAATTTTACAGATGATGGTAAGGACAGCCCACTGAAATATGATGAATTGATTTCCATTTCCAGTTTGATAGAATAAATGGAGTCATTACATAAATGCAAGGACATGAAAGGAGTTATCGCATGGATTACAAGAAGATTTACGAGGAGTGGCTTAGCAATCCGTATTTTGATGCAGACACAAAGAAAGAGTTAGAGTCTATTCGCAATGATGATAATGAGATTAAAGAAAGATTCTATGCTGATCTAGAGTTTGGTACAGCAGGACTTCGAGGTATTATTGGAGCCGGAATTAACCGGATGAACATTTATGTAGTAAGAAGAGCAACACAGGGGTTAGCAAATTACATTAAGAAACAGGGTGGCGAGAACAAGGGAGTTGCAATTGCGTATGATTCTCGTAGAATGTCACCGGAATTTTCAGAAGAAGCTGCATTATGTCTGGCAGCAAATGGAATTAAGGCATATCGTTTTGAGTCTTTAAGACCGACACCGGAATTGTCATATGCGGTTCGTCATTTAGGATGTATTGCCGGAATCAATGTAACAGCAAGTCATAATCCGCCGGAGTATAACGGATACAAGGTATATTGGGAGGATGGTGCACAGATTACACCTCCACATGATACCGGAATTATGGATGAGGTAAAGGCGATTACCGATTTGTCTATCTGTAAGACAATGGATAAGGAAGAAGCAATCAAAGCAGGTCTTTTTGTAACGATTGGAAAAGAAGTAGATGATGATTATATTGCAGAACTTAAGAAACTGGTTATTCATCAGGATTGTATCGACAAATACGGAAAAGATATTAAGATCGTATATACTCCACTTCACGGAACCGGTAATATTCCTGCAAGAAGAGTATTAAAAGAGATTGGATTTGAGAATGTTTATGTTGTACCGGAACAGGAGTTGCCGGATGGAGAATTCCCAACAGTCAGCTATCCGAATCCAGAAGCAGCAGAAGCATTTGAACTTGCTTTGAAGCTTGCAAAGGAAAAGGATGCAGATCTTGTACTTGCAACCGATCCGGATGCAGACCGTTTAGGAGTGTATGTGAAGGATACAAAATCCGGCGAGTATATTACTTTAACCGGTAACATGTCAGGATGTCTTCTTGCTGAATATGAGATTAGTCAGAAATTAGCAACAGAAGGTTCACTTCCTGCGGATGGTGCTTTAATTAAGACGATCGTTACGTCTAACCTTGCAGATGAGATCGCAAAAGGTTACAACATTAAGTTGATTGAAGTATTAACCGGATTCAAATATATCGGACAGCAGATCCTTAATTTTGAGACAACCGGTAAGGGAACATATTTGTTTGGATTTGAGGAGAGTTATGGCTGCCTGATCGGAACACATGCGAGAGATAAAGATGCTATCGTTGCCACAATGGCACTTTGTGAAGCAGCAGCATACTATAAGAGTCAGGGTAAGACTTTATGGGATGCAATGCTTGATATGTATGAGAAGTATGGATACTGTATCGATGCAATTCAGTCCGTATCGTTGAAGGGTATTGAAGGTCTTGCAAAGATTCAGGAGATCATGAATACATTAAGAGAGAATACACCTTCTAAGATTGGAAAATATGATGTATTATCTGCAAGAGATTACAAAGCAGATACGATCACCAATCTTGCAACAGGAGAGGTAACATCTACAGGACTTCCGAATTCAAACGTTCTTTATTACGACATGAGTGATTCTGCATGGTTGTGTGTAAGACCATCCGGAACAGAACCAAAAGTAAAATTCTACTATGGTGTAAAGGGAACTTCATTGGAGGATGCACAGAATCTTTCAAAGGAACTTGGAGAAGAAGTACTTGCTATGATCAACAAAATGCTTTAATCTCCCGTGCACAATGTAAGAGTGACGACATAGAGCGCGAAATGGTTAGAATATAAAAGCAGTTGTAAGATGATAACTAAATATCAACGCAGGCACGTTTGCACTACTCATCCGTCGTAACGGTACTAGGCTCGAAAGAACCTCACCAAGTACCGACGACTTCTGAAG
>JBNMIW010000321.1:0-2501 GCA_050873485.1 Lachnospiraceae bacterium
GATTAAACTAGCCATGTTTGAACACGATGTTCAAACAAGCCACCACTGAGCCATGGATGGCGAATTGGTGGCGGTGGCGCATTATGATAATATGTATGTCAGAACATTTAGAACTTCTTAGATTCAATACATTGTATATCGAATGAATTTATATTGAAATATATAGGATTTTTCGTAATTGTCGAATATATGGAAAGGTGTTTGGTTATGAGTGAGACGATTGCTGCAATTGCAACCGGGATGGGAGATTCCGGCATAGGCATTATACGAATCAGTGGAGATACAGCGTTACAGATTGTAGATCAGATATTTCAACCGGTGAATAAAAAGAAAACAATTATGAATATGGATAGCTACACCGCCGCTTATGGAAAGATCATCTATGATGGTGAGCTCTATGATGAAGCAGTTGCACTCGTCATGCGTGCCCCAAAGACATACACAACCGAAGATGTTGTGGAACTTGATTGTCATGGTGGTATCACCGTATTAAAACGTGTGTTAGATCTTGTGATCCGGCTTGGGGCAATACCGGCCGAACCGGGTGAATTTACCAAGCGTGCATTCTTAGGTGGACGGATTGATATGTCACAGGCAGAGTCCGTGATGGATCTGATTCATGCCAAAAATGATATGGCAGCAAAATCATCTCTGCTTCAACTTCGCGGTGAATTAAAGACTGTGATTACAGACTTGCGTGACACTTTACTTTATAACATTGCATATATAGAATCTGCCTTAGATGACCCTGAAAATTATTCCTTAGATAACTTTCCACAGCAACTACACACCACTGTGGATAATATGTTGATAACTGTGAATCATTTACTGTCAACCAGTGAGAATGGACGTATCATTAAAGAGGGAATCCGTACGGTTATCGTTGGACGCCCAAATGCAGGTAAATCTTCTGTTTTGAATATGTTATTAGGCGAGGAACGTGCGATTGTTACAGAGGTTGCCGGCACAACAAGAGACACACTGGAAGAATTGGTCAATATCGACGGAATTACGCTAAATATCGTGGATACAGCAGGCATTCATGACACAGAAGATATCGTAGAAAAAATCGGTGTAACCAAAGCTATGACAACAATTTCTGACGCGGATCTGATTCTTTATATCGTTGACGGAACATGCGCTCTAAATGATGATGATTACCGTATTATGGACGCTTTACAGGGCAAAAAAGTCATTACTTTGATCAATAAAAACGATCAGAATCTGGTTGTGGATAAGTTGGGGATAACTTCAAAATTAGAGACCAAAATACTGGAAATATCAGCGAAAGAGGGCACCGGAAAAGAACAGCTTCACGACCTGTTGAAGTCTATGTTCTTCAACCGGGATCTCACCTATAACGACGAACTTTACATCACCAACCTGCGTCATAAATCATTGCTCTATGACACAAAAGAAAGCTTAAACAAAGTCTTAGAAAGTATCGATATGGGAATGGGAGAGGACTTCTTCACAATTGATCTGATGTCCGCCTACACATCGCTTGGCAAAATCATTGGCGAAGAACTTGAAGACGATCTCGTGAATAAAATATTCTCCGAATTCTGTATGGGTAAATAATAATTGCAAAACACTAAAAAAGGATACTCGATTACGAGTATCCTTTTCTTTTAGCTTCAATTAAGCATTTTTCTTCAAGTAGATAACAACCTTACGATAAGGCTCTTCACCTTCACTTCTGGTAGCTACATATTTATCATTCTGAAGAGCAGAATGGATAATTCTTCTCTCATAAGGATTCATAGGCTCCAGAGTAAATGGTCTTCTTGTTCTCTTAACCTTGAATGAAATATTCTTTGCAAGATTCTCCAATGTATCTTTTCTTCTTGCACGATAGTTCTCTGTATCAAGCTTGACACGAATATAAGATTCACTCTTCTTATTTACAAATAAGCTGATCAGATACTGCAGAGAATCCAATGTCTGTCCACGCTTACCGATCAAGATACCCATATCCGGACCTTCTACGTCGATATCCATGGTTGCTTCTGCTTCATCATAATTGATTGTAACCTTTGCTTCGATATCCATGGCCTTGAACAGATTGTCAAGGTATTCCTGAATGTCATCTAAAAAGCTTTCCTTCTTCTTAGCTTTAATTACTGCCGGTTTCGCACCGATTCCCAAAAATCCGGAAGTACCTTTTTCGATTACTTCATATTCAAGGTCCGTGCTCACGCAACCAAACTCCGTAGATGCAAGAGTGATTGCTTCATCGACTGTTTTTGCCTTAAACTCTCTATACTCCACTTTTCTTACTCCTACTTATCTTCTTTATCACTGTTATAACGCTGCATGATATTTGCTTTCGATGCAAGCGAACCTGCACGATATTTTGTTCCGGCATCATTACCGGATTTCATTGTGTTAGAAGAATAACTCTTTAAGCTTGCATTCTTTACGCTATTATCAACCTTTCCATCTTCTGAAGAAGATGATGTCTGGCCATAAGCAGCTTCCTGCATTTTTTCCATAAAGGA
>JBNMIW010000322.1:0-2485 GCA_050873485.1 Lachnospiraceae bacterium
AAACAAAGCATTTCTCATAAACTCGGATGTCTCGGAGGATATCGTCTTTCGCAAGATCGTTGGTTCAATATTATTAATAATACCACCATTCTCATCTACGATCTGTTTTACCATATGCGGTTCATAATAGTTACCGCCATTGATCACGGAACAAAATGCGGTGCCAATCTGCATCATCGTAACCGTAAGTCCCTGTCCGAATGAAGAAGTTGCAAGCTCTACCGGATTCAGTTTCTCTTCCGGATATACAAGTCCTGCTGCTTCACCCGCCAGATCTACATGTGTTGTCTTACCAAATCCAAACACTTCCTGGTATTTGGCAAATGTCTTTCTTCCTTCCGTTTCAGCAATCTGCATTAACGCCACGTTACAGGACTGCATCAGGGATTGTTCAATATTTACCTGACCATGTCCGGAATGATTATGGCAGTTGATCGTTGTATCTGCCACTTTTAAATTACCGCCGCAGAAGAACGTCTCGTCACCTTTCAGTGCTCCATCTTCGATTGCACCGGATATAGTAAATGTCTTATACGTAGATCCCGGTTCGAATCCATCCGAAATAATAAAATTACGCCATGCCTTGTTCAGACAATCCAAACGTTCATCTTCCGATAATGCTTTGATCTGTGCCGAAACATCACCATCTTCACTATTAAACTGATATGCAATGGCACTGTCTTCGTAAGGTTCATTCAGATCAAAACTATTCGAATTCGCCATCGCCAATATCTCACCGGAATTCGGATCCATCACTAATGCAGATACGTTCTTTGCACCTGTTTCTGTCATAAATGCATTGATCTTCTTTTCCACGATACTCTGCGCATTAGCATCGATCGTTGAAATGATATTATATCCATTCACAGGTGGTTTCGTCGTACGCTCCAATGTCATATCCTGTGTCAGATATCCATATTCTCTTCCGTCCGTTCCATTTAATTCATCACTATAGTATCCTTCCATACCACCCTGACCAACATTACCGCTTACGGTAAATCCGATCGCATGACATGCCAGTGAGCCATATGGATAATATCTCTGATATTCATCTTCAAACCAGACACCCTTTACATTCTTTCCATCCTTTGTTGCGATGAAATCATTAAATGGTTTTACCTGATCGTAAGATAATTTTTTCAACATTTTCTTATAGAGCGAAGATTTATCCGATAATGCATCGTTGATCTCCTGCTCTGTTATATCAAAATATTTTGTCAAGGCGGATATCGTAGCTTTCTTTACTTTATCATCCTGCAAAATATTCTTTGGTTCAATGATTAAATTGTATACCTTTTCACTCGTTGCTAACTGTGTGCCGTTCCGATCCAATATGTCTCCACGTCGATACGGAATCTCTATACTGTCGTAACTTTGCTGTGCTAATACAATTTTCTCATAACGTTTTCCATCTTTATTGTTGATATACCATATTCTTATCACCAATGCCAAAAATGCAATGGACAACACAACCGTGATCCAAAACAATTTCATTTGCATTCGTCCAAGAAAACGTTTTCTTTTTTTCGCCATATTATCACCTGATTTTATTCTGCCGGTACGTCCTTAAACTGCTTTACATAATCCGGATTACTTGCTTCATAAGATACAACCTGATCATTTCCCGGATATACCATTCCAAGTTCTGTTGTCGCAAAGTCATAGACTTTGGTCAGATCAACAGAGCTTTCTAACCGCTTACTTGTCTCATCATTCGTATCTTTCAGATCGTTCAGATTACTTTCTAATGTAGCGATCTGTCTTCTCTGTTCTGTAATATCTGCCTGTAAGGAAAGCATATTTACGCAGGCACCAAACAGACAAACTGTTGCGACAATGAGTGCCATCGTATATCTCAGATCAAATGCCTTTGCTCTTTTTGCATTTCTTTCAATTCTGGCGTTGGTCTTGCGTTCCGGCTGTGGAGCCTGTCTACGTTCCGGTCTTACTTCTCTCTGCGGTACCGTATTCAGCTTTCTAGCCGCATTTCCTTCAATGTAATAATATCTTTCCTCATTTCTTGAATCCAATCTTCTCATACCCCTTTTCTAAATATGTCTTATCATGTGCAACCCTGTTATTCCCCATTTTTCTTGTGTTACTTTATATTACTAAATACCATTATTGAGCCCGTTCAAAAATTCGAAGCTTTGCACTTTTGCTTCTTCTGTTCTCCTCTAATTCTTCATCTGATGGTAAAATTGGTTTTCTTGTGATGACCTTTCCTTTTGAAACCTTACCACATACACATTTAGGAAAGTCGGGAGGGCATGTACAAGGATTCTCATTTCTTCTAAAAATCCTCTTTACAATCCGATCTTCTAACGAGTGGAACGTAATTATGCAAATTCGGCCCCCTGGGTTTAACAGGTCTATCATTTGGTCGATGGATTGCTCAAGAATGGTCAGTTCCTGGTTTAATTCAATCCGGATAGCCTGATAAGTTCTTTTCGAAGGGTGCCCTCCTGCAGACCTAGCTCTAATT
>JBNMIW010000323.1:0-2477 GCA_050873485.1 Lachnospiraceae bacterium
AACCGGTAATGTATCTGCCCCGTTCTCTTTGCGTTCCGAACCGGTCTGAACAGTATCTGCGGTGTCTCCCTTTGTAAGTTCTATATTCTCCTGTGTACTTTCCGATGTAGTCTGTTGTCTAGTCGCTTTCTGCTGCGTGCTTGTCTGTACTTCCTCTTTCTTAGCTGTAGCTCCATTGGTCTTCTCAACCTTTTGCTCTGTAGTTGTCTTATAGTCGGAAGCTTTGTTCAGATCAACCTCATTACTTGCTAACCGGTTTCCATTTTGCTCCACTGTATATACAGCAACCACCGCAAGTATTGCTAATAATCCAAGTCCTAATGCTACATAAAATGCATTATCCTTTAACTTCTGTAAAAAACTTGTATCACGATTTTTCATATTCATCACCTCTACAGATATCTTTTCCATAGAAATGATTATTTATTCAATATATTCTGCAAATTCTTACCTGCATATCTTTATTTTTTGATTTGATAAGTCACGCTCAAGGTTGTAACATTGCCAAATTCATCTTTTGCGCAATACAATACAATATACGGCTCTCCCACCTGATAGGTGAGCGGACGGCTCACCGTTACATTTACCTTGCCGCTATTGTCACTTGCCTCAACAAGTCCTAACAGATAATTGTCGTCCAACATATTTGAAACCCGAATATCTCCCTGGAGATCATCTTTTAAAGAAAGTTTCGGTGCCTCCATATCCACATCTACAGATAACACAACCACATCTGATTGATTGCCTTCTGAATCCTTCGCCCGGTACTTAACATGACATTTGCCAAATCCCTTTTCAAGAATCTCAGAATAATCAACCAAAACGGAATTATCATCCATCTTATGATTCCCATCATATGCTGTTACATTCTGCAATAGCAGATCATGTAACTGTCTTGAAGAAGACACATCATATGCCCCTATCGATTGTACCGTCTGATTCACATATAATACCGGAGCCTGATCATCCTTAATGATAATGTTTGCCGTCGCCGTTCCCGTAATTCCGGTCTCATCCGTAACAGAATACTCTACTTTGTAAGTACCACATACATCCTCATCAACTTCCCCGCTCACTTTCATATAGTTCGTGACATCTTTTCCTGTAGAATCTAGCGCGGTCACGCCTGCCGCAATATCAAAATCAGAATATCTCTCAATCTCACGATCGTACGCACCTAATATAATTGGAATATTGCCCATATACGGATTCTCTCTATCCGGATCCGTCGGATCCCAATTACCTGCCGTTCCTCCACTTGTAATGACCGCCGATACCGGTTTTCCTAATGGTCCGTCATAATCACTTTCAAAAATCTCAACATATGTGTTCTCGCTGCAATTATCATAGATCCACTTGGCATCAATAACAGATAGCCGAACACATCCTGCTGATACACTCTGCCCTAATTTGTTATATTCCTCTATCTCTAAGTCCGCCTTATTCTGCGAAAAGTACGGAACGGAATGAAAGAGAAAACTTCCCGTGATCGTTGTTGCATATTGACCATACACACCGCCTTCTAATGCCAGCCATTCCTCACGATCTCCCAGATCAAACACACCTTCCGGAGTGTTCCCCGTTTCGCCTACGGAACAAACCATTGCTTTTACGGGTTTGCTATAATAACCGTCTTCACCCACTGTATATATCGTTACTACATTCTTGGCCTTATTCACTTTTATACAATATGGAAGCCCATTGTCCTTCAGATCGCTTCCATTATAAAATTGCTGATCCTGTTCATTAGAAGAACCATTCGTTCCTCCATCCCGGATCAATTCTCCGTTATAATTCCCCAGATCAGCCGTTCCCGCTTTGTAACTTACCATGCGTGCTTTGCCATCATAACAATCTGCTGCAAAAATAATAAGCATGCTGATCACAAACATAAAAGGAACACTCTTTAGAAAAAAGTGGTATCTCAATCTCATTCCTCTTGCCTTCTTCGTTCTTGTATTTCATTTCTGTCAAAAACAGAATTTCTAAAATCATCCCTATAAATAAGCGCTTACATTTTATTATTTCATAAAAAACACTATGTGTCAATGTCGTTATCGCAACTCCTGATACCGTTTCAAGCTCACATTTTTCAAATAATAATCAAGTATCTGTTCCATGTTTTTCCCTTCCTTTGCCATGTAATTGGCTCCATATTGAGAAACCCCCATACAATTTCCCTTTCCCAGGCATACAATGCGAACACCGTCTTCCTTTTCTTCTATATAAAAATTCATGGACGGTAAATGCAGCATTTGCATCACTTCTTCGCCTGTGTATGTATCCTCTGCAATTTTAATCTTTTTTACAAATCCATTTTCAGAACTTTCTTCTATTTGTATTTCTACTCTCCTGTCCTTGGAATCATTTCCCTTTTCCTGATCCGGCTGCTGTGTTTTATCCAATTCCGTTTCCGCAGTTTCCTCTTCTTGTGTTGCCTGAATATTTTTCTCCTGTTTTTCTTTCTGATATTCAGA
>JBNMIW010000324.1:0-2470 GCA_050873485.1 Lachnospiraceae bacterium
GTATGCGTGTCGGCCCATGGTCAGATGTCTATGAGCTGAGTGTTACATTATATGAAATGCTGACAGGAGTTCGTCCTTCGCCGTCTGCGGATCGTGTGCAGGATGATGACTATGAATCGCCGAGGAATTGTGTACATTTAGCAGATATGCCACAGTGTGTAGAGATTGCATTGGAGAACGGATTAGCAGTGCACAGCAAGGATCGGATTCAGACGGTGAAAGAATTCTTAGAGATTCTATTTGATGAGAAGAAAGCGTTGGAATTGAAACGTGCGAAAAAACGCAAGAGAACCGTAACACTGGCTTTATCTATTGGACTGATCGCTGTGGCGGCTGTTACGATCGGATTACAGTTTTATAAGAGAATGAATACCAATGCGTTGAAGACAACGCTTACGGTATGGGTATGTGCAAGAGAGGGCGAATCGGAAGAGGAATTAGAGAAGTATTACGAGGATTGTGCGAAAGAATCATTTTGCAAGGATTATCAGAATGTTGCGGTAAAAGTAGAGGCTGTACCGGAAGCGGAATATGTATCAAAGCTGATGACGGCGGCACAGGAGGGAAATGCTCCGGATGTATTTGAAAGTACCAATGGGGACGAACAGTTGCTTTCAATCGGAATGCCGTTAGATCAGATGGTACAGGAGATGTTGCAGAATCAAACGGAGAAGGGAGAATATTATTTCTTCTCTGATTATAAGCGGTATGTTCCGGATGGCAGAAGCTTTCCGGTTGGATATACAATTCCGATTGCGTATTCTTTGCAGAGAGATTGTCCGGAGAAGGTGACGGGAGACGATCTGCGGGATGATAGCATGTGGTTAGAGCATGGTGAGGGTGATTCGGAGGAAATGGATCATTTTTCACAGGGGGAATGCAAGTATCTGGTAGGTGATTCCACGGATTATGACCGGTTACAGGAAAAAGTATATGGAACATTTGATGAGTCGAAAGAGGATATTGCAGGTAAGTTGAATATGGCATATGTAGAGGATGGGGAACCGGAATTTACGATTGCATTTAGTATATGGGAAGGCTGTAGGGGTGAGGAGAAACAGGCAGCAGAATTGTTTCTTCGCTATATGGTCTCTTATAACGAACAGGTACGATTGTTTGGACAGGGAACCGTGAATGGTGTCGAGGAATCCGAGTCTTTGCCGGTCAATGCAAAGGCAGACCAATGGTATCGGAGTACATATAGAAACAGTTTATCTGTATTAGATAATGTAGTGAAGGATTATAGGGAGAAATAATATGAAAATACGCTGTATGGGATGTATGGAAATATATGATGATGCGCAAAGCAGTGCGTGTCCGTATTGCGGGTATGTTCCGGGAACTCCGACGAGGGCACAACATCATATATTACCGGGAAGCAAATTAAAAGATGGTAAGTACATTGTCGGTAAAGTGTTAGGATATGGAAGTTTTGGAGTAACCTATATCGGCTGGGATGTAGAAGTTGAACGGAAGATTGCGATCAAAGAATATCTGCCGGGAGAATTCTCTACAAGGATCAAAGGAAGAACCATGATCAATGTCTATGGTGGAGAACAGGAACAGCAGTTTCAGCATGGTTTGGAGCGATTCTTAGAGGAAGCGAAGAAGCTGGCAACGTTCCGGCAGGATGAGAATATTGTACATATCTTCAACAGTTTTGAGGAGAACCATACGGCATATATTATCATGGAATTCTTAGAAGGAGAGACACTCAAGAGAAGATTAGAGCGTGAACACAAGATGGATGTGGAAGATGCGGTAGAGATGATTCTTCCAATTGCTTATGCCATGCAGAGAGTACATGATTATGGGATTGTGCATCGGGATATTGCACCCGACAATATTTTTCTGACAAAGGATGGCAAGGCTAAGGTGTTGGATTTTGGTGCGGCAAGAGCGGCAACAACATTGCGGACACAGAGCATGACACTTCTGATGAAACCGGGTTATTCGCCGTGGGAGCAGTTGCAGCGGGAAGGGACACAGGGACCGTGGACGGATGTATATGCGTTGGCGGCAACCTTTTACCATATGATCACAGGTGAGGTTCCGGTGGAGGTGGCGGACCGGATTGAAGGAGCAAAAGATCCTTTGAAACGACCATCGGAATTAGGCGTACATATCAATCGGGGAATGGAAAATGCGTTGCTCAATGCGATGCAGATTGATTACAAGCAGCGAACCCAGAGTATGGAACAATTTGCCGAAGAATTAAGTTCTAAGAGTACCAGATTGAAGAAGATTAAGAGAAATGCCAATGATACCGGAGGTTGGACAATACCGATGAAAGTTGGTGTAGGTGCGGCAGCAGGTGTTCTGATTGTGGCGGGTATATTGTTAGGAACCGGAGTGATCGGTAATCTTGGAGTACTTAGCAGTTCAGATACTTATGCGGTGCAGACGATTCCGGATCTGACCGGAAGAAGTTTCAGTGATGCGGACCAGGATTTGAGTGAGATGGGAATTA
>JBNMIW010000325.1:0-2462 GCA_050873485.1 Lachnospiraceae bacterium
ACTGTTTTACCCAATCCTGTACTTCCGAATCCGATGCACCGGAAGAGAATCTCTCGCCATCTAACCAGTCACCGGTTCCTGCCATATCTGCTAAAAGCGAACCACTCTGACCAATACCGGAAGAAGCAGATGTACAAAACGGAATCACCGTCTTTCCGGTGAAATCATTGTCCTTTACAAAATTATCTACCGGCCACGCTGCACTTCCCCACCAGATTGGATAACCAATAAACACGGTATCATATGAATCCCAGTTATCAACCGTCGTGGTTGTCAATTCCACATCCTGCAAACTTTCATCCGCATGTTCTCTACTGACACGGCTATTGTCATCTGACCAGTTCAGATCATCGCTTGTATATGGCTCCTTTGGTGTTATCTCGAACAGATCACCGCCGGTTGTGTCTGCGATTGTCTCTGCAACTGCCTTCGTACTTCCTGTTGCAGAATAATATACAACTAACACCTTTCCCCGGTCATTCGTATTTGTCTCTGTATCACCCGCAGTTTCTGTATTTTCTTTTGTTGATTTGTTTTCAGAAACCGTCACCGCTGTGGAATCATCCTGCGCACCCTGCGGATTAGAGCTATTTGTACCACATCCCACCATCATTCCCATTGTCATAATTACCACTGTAATAAAAGTTACCATCTTTTTCATTTTCATAACACAATGCCTCCTGCTTTGAAATCATTCTATTCAAACAATTACATTGTAATTATGTTATTGTTTAATGTCTAATACTTATATTACATTCTATATTATGCTTATCAGGCATTATAAGTATATCTCTATTTACTATTGCCCCAATCCCACAATTCTGCTTCTCTGCGGTCATGTTCTTTTAATGCATTTTTCAACACTCCTGTCAATAACAAAAAAAGAATTGCAAGATGTGTCATAAGCTTAAGCGCATACCACATTCGAAATCCGAACGCAAAGCAAATATTCACCGCAACAGACTCGACTAACAAAATCCAGCCTGTATACCGTCTATATCTGTCCTTATGCTTCATATCCATTATCCAATGTTCATCATACACCGGTGACAATTTATAAATAAAAAAGCCACTCAAAACATCTGTAAATACATATACCGGATAGATCACATTGCATCGAACCATAATTTCTGCCAGCATAGTCATTAAAACTACGATAAAACCCCAGATAAACAAAATGTCCCATGTTCCCTTTATATGATTTCCACCACAGCACAATCGAAGTGGTACAAACAACAGATAAAATATAAGATAATGTACAAGCTCCCGAAACAGAATACCTCCAATAAGCACCAACAATAATTCTAATACCAGCTCAACTCTTATGGTATATATCTTTAAACAGTATTCTTCCTTCTCCTGTGTAATTGTCCCACTTCGTATCCCCTTTTTCATAAATTGATACACGATCCACTCAATCATCTAATCTTCCTTCTCCCATCAAACGTCTTCGTTTCACCATTTATGTATGTCCGTACTTTATATTTCAACATAAAAATAGCGGCATATTATAATACTACTTCTATAATATGCCACCATATTCAATTCATCTGTCCATATCACACTTATCTGTCATATGCCTACGTTCTTGATTCTTCCAGTTCTCTTTGATCCATTCCGCAGTCGTTGATAACAGCATAATTACTTCTGCATAACAAACCAGAAATAATCCCTTCTGTATATGCAATGCAAACATAACAACAGTAACGATCGCAACTGCAATTGCAATCCTTTTTCTCTGTTTGTTATAGTAATTCGCAGCCTTCTCATCCTTCTCCGGTTCAAATCGATCAGACAGTAACTGCACACCTGTTAAGCATATTAATGTGACCGGAAACATAATACTTTGGGCAATCGTTATCCGGTCACACCAATATCCGCCTAACGCAATCACACTGCATGATAACAGAAAACAGGCCCAATACTGCTTCATATGAATTCCCTTCACGAAGGCACGTTGCGAAAAGAATATCACCAAAAGCAGTATCGTTTCCCACATCTTGTCCATCCATGCAGCTATCAGCAGACTTACCAGAATGCAGATCATCTTTTCCAAACCCGTCTGAAAACCATATTCATACGCTAGTCTGTCTTCTTCCTCAATGACCTGCTTTGCCAATATGTAATTCGTTAAACGCTTTGCAACCCATTCCATTAGAATGTACGGAACTTCGTCAAATCAGGCTTCTCTACATCATGGAAAATGTACATACACCATGAACTAGCACCTGTAACCGCAAAGATCATTGCAAATGCAGCTAAGCAGTCTGCAACCTTCATTGACTTCATCTTCTCTACAAGTTTCTTCATATTCATATTCCTCCTTCTGATTATTCAGGAAGTCCCTATCTCTGTAAGCAGAACTTTTTTGCATATGCAAAAAAGTTCTTTATATAATGGGCGGAGAATATAAAGACCTCTGCTCACAGCCCCTCCTTGATCTGTATCCTATCATACAAGGG
>JBNMIW010000326.1:0-2457 GCA_050873485.1 Lachnospiraceae bacterium
AAACGAAACAGATTCGGTTTCTCTAACGCCATATCAACCGTTCCTTTTCCTCTCTGCTCAAACGTGGCAACTTCATTGTCATCCACACTATAATAAGTTCGCTCTACATATTGCTCTGCGAACGGAATCAGTTCTTCCCGCAACCCATCCATTCCTCCAAACTGCCAGGATATCGGTGCTGTAGAACATCCTAATCTACCGGCTACCGCTTTGATATTAAGAGCAGCGTATCCATTCTCAATAACAATCTCCAATGCGGCTTGTAACATATCTTCTCTTTTAATCTTAGGACTACTTGGCATATCTTGCATCTCCAATACTATAAATTAGTTTACTATAAAATCATTTATAGTATAGCACTGTTATTATGAATGTCAACTGTTACTTTAATCCATCTTTTACGGATTTGTTCTATTCATGAGTATCTACCTTATTCTCTAGTCCAAATTAATGTTGATTTTTCGATCAACTGCGGGATCTTTTCTTCTTGATTCATATTTATTAAATCAATTGGCTTATAGTTTTTGGTATAGATAATGGGAAGTTTATTAATTGCATCCTCAGATAAATAATAAATCTTATCAATGTATTGATTAGATTGATGTCCATCATCAACTACACCATTCTGGTTCATATCCATAATTGTCGTAGTACCTTTTAATCTTGTATTCCGACTAACCATATTGGAACATAAAAACAACTTTTTTCTATTTAGAATTCTCCCATTTTTCTTCAACGAAATAACGGCAGTCAGGTCAACGACTGCCGTAAATTTTATCATATTCACTTCGAATTTAATTTACACTAAATCATATCCTCTAAGTTCAGACACATCTGCCTGTCGATCCAGCTTTTCTGTACTGCTTCGTGCACAACATCCCCCGGCAGACTTCCTCCTAATAGAAATGGCGATTCCGGATCATGTCGTCTTCTATTCTGATTCACCAATGCTGCATCTGCATTCGCATAACAATAGTTACACAAATGACCACAAGTATCATACGCACCGATATCTACGCCCAACAGGCAGGCACACGCACCATCTCTTTGATTTGTCTTTCTCTTAGGCACTTCCAATTTGCCATGAAGTGACTTCTCATATGTAGCCACTGTCATACACCCGGAACAATCCGCTCCATATACAGCAAGATCATTTCCTTCTGCACACGGTTTGATCGTCATACCATATCGGGCAGCAATCTCTATCAAAGCCTTTCCAATGGTAATACGATCTTTTTTCTGTACCGCCTTTGCCTCCGGGAAATTCCGTTGCACCTTTTTATAAATGTCAATAAAACTGATAACACACGTTCTTGTATAGCCACTAAGCGTAGCTGCCATTTTCTCAAACTCAGATATATGCCATTCTACCGTATGCTTCGAATCTACGATAATAGGATCATATCTCCACCCTACACTATCCACGCCCACAGCCTCTGACAATTGCTGAAAACTTCTCATTACAGCTTCTTTGTCCGGAACATTAGGCTCAATATCTCTTCCATACGGTGTAATCGTCACAAACCAGTATTGACCATAATCCTTTAATTCATCTAGATATGGCAGCATAGGTGCAGAATTCTTGGTACAAAATGCGATCAGATCTACAACCTCCGGTGAAAGACTGTATCTTGTCACCTGACTGGGATTGTACGGGTTTCTCACACATACAAATCCTTCTCTTATCCGATTCAATAACCATTTAGAATAAAATGCCGGTATATCCGTTCTCATTCCTGTCTGAATAATCATCCTACACCTCTTATGATTGAACTATACCTCTACTCCTACTTTTCCTCTGCCATGTTGCCATCCTCAAATACCGGATATTTTTTCTTATCGCTTTCCGTGATCTTGCGAATTACCTTGCAAGGATTACCAACCGCAATTACGCCATCTGGAATATCTTTATTTACAACACTGCCTGCCCCGATAATGGTGTTGCTGCCGATTGTCACTCCCGGCAATACCGATACATTTGCACCTATCCAAACACTGTCACCTATCGTAATCGGTAATGCAATCTCCAATCCTTTATTTCTTTGCTCACTGTCTATTGCATGTCCAGCAGTAGAAAATACACAATTCGGTGCAATAAATACATTATCTCCAAATGTAACTTTCGCCCCGTCTAATATTGTAACATTATGATTCGTATAAAAATTATCTCCAATAGAAATGTTAAATCCATAATCACAATAAAATGGTGCTGTAATCACCGGATTATCTTTCATACTTCCAAAAATCTGTTCCAATAATTCTTTCTGTCTTTGGATATCAGACGGTCTGCAATGATTGAACTCATAACATAAATCTGCACACCGCGTTCTTGCTTCTACAATCTCCTTGTCATAATTTGCATCATATAAATAACCATTCTGTGCTTTTTCCCATTCTTTCATCTCTATTCTCCTTTATTCATAAAATATTTTTCACCATTTTGTTATCATAAAATAG
>JBNMIW010000327.1:0-2455 GCA_050873485.1 Lachnospiraceae bacterium
ACTTAATATATGTATCGGCATCCGGAGCATTTTCTCCATAGACTATTTCATTATAAAATTCTTCTTTTTGTTTTTGGAATTCATTTTGATCATCCTCAAACACCTTCAGACGTTCCACCTGCTTGGTCAGATCATCATTTGTTTCCTTTAATGACTTGTTATTCTCCGTAAGTTTGCTGTTCTCCGCCTCTAATTGTTCAATCATCGCTTTCGCTTGGGAAAGTGTAGCAATCTTATTGTCATCTGCGTTTGCTTCTTCCTCTGCCTTCTTCTCTTCTTCTGATGCCGCAGGCAGGATCTTATTGATAACCGGAACATCTTTTAAGATCGGTCGAAGCACCGAACTGCCAAATCCCCCTACATCAAACTTGATCAATGCAACCAGAATGGCAAGCCACACCAAAATGATCAATATCACAAAAAATACAGATAAAATTCTGCTTCCAACATTCTCTTCATCCCCATTTTTTTCTAAACGTTCTCTTTTCGCCATGGTTCTACTCCTCTTGGTCACTGCTGTGATTATATTGGTAACTGATCAATTGATCAATTTCTTTCATCTCTTCCTGATTTAATTCCTGCAAGAAGATCTCGAATTGTTTTTCTTTTAATTTCTCATGAATCTTGCGTTCCTTGATTGCTTCATTCATTTTTGCAATTGCCTGTTCTAATTCTTCTTCAACCTGGGCAACAACCTGCTCCTGCGCTGTAATATATTCATCCATCAACAAAATGGCATTCTTACAGGTCTCAATCTGAAGAACATCCAATCGTTCTTTTAGCAGATTCCGGTATTGCACAAAATATTCCTGTTTCCGATTCTGCAAAGCAGCAAGTTTCTCTTCTTCTTCATTAAGCCGGACTCTCACCGCCATATATTCCTGTTTCGCCTGCTCCTCTAATTTGTATTTAATATTGAGAATATTTTCCATCCGATAAACAAACTTCGCCATGTTTTATCACCTTTAATCCGCTGCATCATCAAAAATATTCATAAGCATCGAAATCTCATCCTCAAACTGATATTTACTTTCTACATCCTGCATCAGAAATTCATTCACCTTTCCAATCTTGGCAATAGCATAATCAATATCCGGGTTTGATCCTGATTTATATGCACCAATGTTGATCAGATCTTCTGCCTCATTATATGTTGCCAGTACATTTTTCAATTTGCCGGCAGCCGCTTTATGTTCTTTTGTTGCAATACCACTCATGCATCTGGATATACTCTGTAACACATCGATCGCAGGATAATGATTCTTATGTCCCAATTTTCTCGATAACATAATATGTCCATCCAAAATACCTCTTGCAGTATCTGAAATCGGTTCATTAAAGTCATCACCGTCTACCAAAACGGCATACAAACCTGTAATAGATCCCTTTTCTGCATTTCCGGCACGTTCCAATACTTTCGGAAGTTCCGAATATACAGATGGCGGATAGCCTCTTGTAACAGGCGGCTCACCCGAAGCCAATCCAATCTCTCTTTGTGCCATACAAAAACGCGTCATATTATCCATCATCAAGAGAACATCTTTCCCCTGATCTCTGAAATACTCTGCAATTGCCGTCGCTGTCTTCGCCGCTTTGTTACGAATGAGTGCCGGTTTATCCGAAGTTGCAATTACAACCACCGATCTCTTCATTCCCTCTTCGCCGAGATCCCGCTCAATAAATTCCCGAACCTCTCTTCCACGTTCTCCAATTAACGCAATAACATTGACATCTGCTTTGGTATTTCTTGCAAACATACCCATTAATGTTGATTTACCAACTCCCGATCCTGCAAATATACCGATACGTTGTCCCTTTCCAACAGTGATCATTCCATCCACCGCTTTGACACCAAGCGGTAAAACTTCATCAATTATCTTACGTTTTAATGCATCCGGTGGAAGTGCCTCAATCGGATAAGTCTGTGATAAATGTAACTTTGCACCATCCATAGGTCTTCCCAATCCATCTAACGCGTGTCCAAGCAACTCGTTACCAACTTTAACTTTCAAAGGTTCTTTCGTATTTTCAACCAATGCCCCCGGACCAATTCCTTCCACGCTGTCAAATGGCATTAACAATACCCGGTTGTCACGAAATCCAACAACCTCTGCCATTACGTGTTGTGTCCCATCCTTTGAAGTAATTTTACAAAGATCATTTAATTTACAAGGCGGACCTACCGATTCAACAGTAAGTCCGACAATCTTAGATACTTTTCCAAGTTCCTGAACAAATGATTTTTGCAGAATAGAAAAGTATGGTGTGTAATCTAGTTTCAAAATATCACCTATTTCCTTATCATTAACTGAAGTGCCTTCTGTAAATTGCGAAGCTGCTCATCTAAAGATACATTCACAACACCATTCTCCGTTTCAATCAGACATTGCCGTTCTGACAGTTTGGCATCCGAAAACAGTTCTAAGTCCACATTGGGATTCGCTGCTCCATATAA
>JBNMIW010000328.1:0-2451 GCA_050873485.1 Lachnospiraceae bacterium
ACCTCAAACTGTGTATAGATGACACGGTTCGTCAGATTCGCATATCTTGGACCGAAACTCGTATCAAATTCATATTTGACCTTATCTCCGGAATCTGCTTTCTCTACCAGCTCCCGGTCAACACCTAACTGATCGACCACCTTATCTACTAACGCTCTGTCATAGAACGGGATTCCAAGAGACTCTGCAACCAATTTTCCAATATCCGGGCCGCCACTTCCGTATTCACAGCCAATATTTACAATAAAGTGTTTCATTTACATCTCTCCTATCTCTCTAAGCAATAACATTATATAAGTAAGAATGCCTTCTATAATGCTTCTACTGCTTCCTTAATAATCTCGTATGCTTTATCACATTCCTCTTCGGATACGATAAGCGGTGGGATCAAACGGATGATATGCGCTCCAATTGCTGTGATCAGCAGCTTACGATCTAAGCATCCGTGTTTTACTTCCACGCCACTAATGCTGTCGTCAAATTCTACACCAACTAACAAGCCCTGATGTCTGACTTCCTTAACATGCGGTAAGGTCTCTAACTTCGCTGCGAAGTAATCACCCATCTTCTTGGCATTGCCTGCCAGATCTCTATCTAATAACTCATTTACTTCTGCAAGTGCTGCTGCACAGCTTACCGGATGTCCACCAAAGGTAGTTCCATGAGAACCCGGTGTAAATGCTTTCGCAACCTCTGCAGTCGCACAAATGGCACCGATCGGCATTCCTCCACCTAAGCCCTTTGCCATAGATACGATATCCGGTTTAATGCCATAATTCATATAAGACATAACCGCTCCGGTTCTGCACCATCCGGTCTGCACCTCATCGATCAGGAGCAGCATACCCTTCTCATCGCAGAACTCACGAAGCCCTTTCATGAATTCCATTGTTGCAGGATGTACACCACCTTCACCCTGTACCGGCTCTACCATGATAGCAATGGTATTCTCTGTACATGCATTCTTAAATGCTTCCAGATCATTATATGGTGCATAAGAGAAACCGTAGGTCATCGGACCAAATCCAACCTGACATCCATTACCCGGCTGACCGGTTGCTGACATTGCTCCGAAAGTTCTTCCATGGAATCCCATCTTAGCCGTTACGATATGATATTTATTCGGACCATACTTCTCAATTCCATACTTACGGGCCATCTTGATCATTGCCTCATTGGCCTCTGTTCCGGAATTCTGATAAAAGATCTTATCCATGCCGATTGTCTCACAAACCTTCTCAGCTAACAGTGCCTGTGGAATGGTATATGGATAATTGAAGGTATGCATGATGTCACTTACCTGATCCTTTACCGCAGCCACAACCTTCTCATTGCAGCTACCTGCATTGTTTACGGCAATTCCTGCATAAAAATCTAAGTATGGCTCGCCATTCTCATCATATATATACATGTCCTTTGCTGTCTCAGCGAGGAAATCGAAACGCTCGTAAGTCTCGATCATGTATTTGTTTACTTTGTCCTTAATGTCCTGTACGCTTAATCCTGTGTCTTTTAACTTCATATTCGTATCCTCCTATATGTGTATGTATTATAATATTGTTTCGTTCCATCTGGTTCTCCAGGTGTTACATCCAATAAATACGTTCACAGAATTCAGATTTTCGTGCAAGCACGAATCTGTACTCTTTTCATCGTATACACCAAAAAAAGAGCAAGGAACACTTATCCTGTGATAAGCACCCTTGCTCAAATCTTTATCTTTTATATTGGACAAACATACAATAACACTCTCCGATACTCTTGTCAATACAAAATTTTGCAAAAACTATATTTTTTTCGATTAGCACATGTATTTTTCTTAATTTTCGAAACTTTTCTGTCAAAATTCTTAATTCTATCGATTAAATCTTCCTTTTTACTTTTGTGAAAATCTGCATATTTTGCATTATTTTTTTGATCATATCATACATTCCGCTCAACATTTGTGCATTATATTGAACAAAGCGGGCGTTTTAATAATACATGCACTATTTCCCATTCACAATACATAACGCTCGCATTATCATCTCATTGCTACAAAGAAACACATGAAGCTTACTTTTTCACTGGTTGCATTGCGATAGATATGCATCTGATCCGTTTCAAACCGAAACACCTGTGACTTCCCGACTACATGCTGCTCGCCACGACATTCCACTGTCACCTCGCCATCCATCACAGCCAGATATTCCCGTGTCTTCTCTCCATGACCACCACTGATATATTCCGCTCCGGGTTCAATATCGATCCGATAGATCTCAACCTGATGATTGTCTTCATACGGAAAACACGTCCATACACGATACTTTCCCTCTAATTCCTTCGTCGGGATCATTTTCTCCGGTGTTACCAGACAGGCATCCATGGGCGGTGCTGCTATCAGTTCCTGAAATGTAATCCGCATTCCACTCGTAACCTTACCTAACACACCTAAGGATGGAGTCGCTGTTC
>JBNMIW010000329.1:0-2450 GCA_050873485.1 Lachnospiraceae bacterium
ACTTTGTATTGGCGCATATCCGTGTTGGAAAATATGCAATGCGTGAGTTAGATGAGAAGATTCCTCTTAAGTATGGTGTAGTTGGTCAGGAGACTTGTGGACCAGGAGGATTAGCATATGGAATGCGTTCTATCGGCGGTGTAATCGAGATCTTAGATTACATGGAGAAATATTCACCAAATGCCTGGATGCTTAACTATTCGAATCCGGCAGCTATCGTAGCAGAGGCAACAAGAAGACTTCGCCCAAATTCCAAGATCTTGAATATCTGTGATATGCCTATCGATTTAGAGGAAAAGATGGCTTCTATGTGTGGTGTGGCATCCAGAAAAGAAATGGTCGTATCTTATTACGGATTGAATCATTTTGGCTGGTGGTCAAAGATCTATGACAAGGAAGGAAATGATCTGATGCCTAAGATCCGTGCTCATGTAAAAGAAAATGGTTTTGCAGATGCGATATCAGAGACAAATCAGCATGTGGATCAAAGCTGGAGAGAGACATTTACAAAGGCAAAGGATGTATATGCATTAGATCCGGAGACGATTCCAAACACATACTTGAAATATTACTTATATCCAGATTATGTAGTAGAACATTCTAACCCAGAATATACCCGTGCCAATGAAGTTATGGATGGACGGGAGAAGCAGGTATTTGGTGCATGCCGTAAGATTATTGAGAGCGGTACAGCAAAGGATGGCGGTTTTGAGGCAGATGTACATGCATCTTACATTGTAGATCTTGCATGTGCCATTGCAAAGAACACAAGAGAACGTTTCTTGCTGATTGTGCCGAATGAAGGTGCAGTTGAGAACTTTGACCGGACTGCAATGGTTGAGATTCCTTGTATCGTTGGCAGCAACGGATACGAGAAGATCTGTCAGGGTTCTATCCCACAGTTCCAGAAGGGCTTGATGGAGCAGCAGGTAAGTGTTGAGAAGCTTTGCGTAGAGGCTTGGATCGAGGGCAGCTACCAGAAGATGTGGCAGGCACTTACTCTCTCTAAGACAGTTCCGAGTGCACGGGTTGCAAAATTGATCCTGGATGATCTGATTGAGGCAAACAAAGATTTCTGGCCGGAATTAAATTAAGACTGAATAAATAACCATTATATAGGGGAACTTTTTTCCGTAACTTATGAAGAGTATACGGAAGAAAGTTCCTTTTTGATTTGAACATTTCTTAAATCAGAGAATATACTACTAAAAAGTGTTTAAGGAAATATATTCATGAAACGAACATGTATTATAAAGATGGCAATTGCAGGTTTGCTTGTGACTGCCATGGTGGTTACATGTGTTGCTTGTGGAAAGAAAGATTCGCATTTAAAAAAGATTACTTTAAATGAGGTGGCACATTCTATTTTTTATGCACCACAGTATGTAGCGATTGAAAATGGATATTTTGAAGATGAAGGGATTGATCTTGAATTAGTTACAGGATTTGGTGCGGATAAGACGATGTCTGCATTGGTAGCCGGTGAGGCCGATATAGGATTTATGGGTGCGGAATCTTCGATATATCTGTATAGTGAGGGGGCTTCGGATTATGCCGTTAACTTTGCACAGTTGACACAGCGGGCAGGTAATTTTCTGGTGGCAAGAGAACCGATTGAGAATTTTACCTGGGATATGTTAAAAGGAAAAGAGGTATTGGGTGGCAGAAAAGGTGGCATGCCACAGATGGTATTCGAATATATTCTGAAGAAAAATGGAATTGACCCGGCAACCGATCTTTCGATTGATCAGAGTATCGATTTCGGAAGCACTGCGGCAGCATTTTCGGGAGGGCAGGGAGACTTTACGGTTGAGTTTGAGCCATCTGCAACAGCATTGGAATCCGCAAAAGAAGGATATGTAGTTGCTTCGTTAGGCGTGGATTCCGGCTATGTTCCATATACGTCATATTGTACAACAAAAAGTTATCTGGCAGAAAATGAGGATATTATACAGAGTTTTACAAATGCACTTCAAAAAGGAATGGAGTATGTAAATACGCATTCTCCGGAAGAAATTGCAAAAGTGATCGCACCACAGTTCGAGGAGACGGATATTGAAACAATTGAGACAATTGTTAATCGTTATTATGAACAGAATACATGGAAAGATAATCTTATTTTTGAAGAAAGCAGTTTTGACCTTTTGCAGAATATATTATCGGATGCGGGAGAATTGGATCGAGAGGTTCCGTATGACAATATTATAAATACGAAGTTTGCCCAAACAGCAATTGGAAATAAATAAAATATTTAAATTATATAATAAAAAAATAAAAATACGAATTGAAAAAATAGTAAATGACATGTATAATGCTATTTAGATTTACAGCTAAACGTTAATATTATATTTAGGGGGAGTTGTTGATCGAATTCTATATCGATAGCTATAATTGAAGTTCTGTCAATTTATAGACGTGAGAAGTTCTTTTTCCTGTCTGGCTATAAGAGA
>JBNMIW010000330.1:0-2445 GCA_050873485.1 Lachnospiraceae bacterium
ATCTTCCTTCGGCAGATCCAGTTCCTGTGCGATCTCCTCCATCGTCGGTTCGCGGTCGTGCTTCTTCGTTAATATATCCCGTGTATAGATGGCTTTGTAGGCAATGTCACGGAGCGACCGTGACACCCGTATAGCATTGTTGTCACGCATATATCGCCGGACTTCTCCGATTATCATGGGCACAGCATAGGTAGAAAATTTGACATCTAATGTCTGATCGAAATTATCAAGCGCTTTGATCAGTCCGATACAGCCGACCTGAAACAGATCGTCCGAGCTTTCCGCATTGTTCCCGGAGAAACGCTGGATCACGCTCAGGACTAGCCGCAGATTTCCACGGATGAATTCCTCTCTGGCACTTTTGTCTCCTTGATTCATGCGTGCAAACAGGGCACGCTTTTCCTCTTCGCTAAGCAATGGGAGTTTACTTGTGTTCACTCCACAGATGATAACTTTGTTTCCTGCCATGATTTGGTATCTCCTGTAATCGTTATAGTCTGATACCTAAAAGGATGCACGGAATTGGAAAATGCTATACAGGTAGAAACTGGCAAAATTATGATAAAAATGTAAATTGTGTATAGACAAATGCTGATTCTGCATTATCACTAAAATAGATGAATTGATTGTGCTAGAATACTATAGTGCATAAAAAAGGGAGAAAATCCCGGAAAATGAGAGGAGAGAAGCGTATGCAAAAACTTAAAGTATGCAGGAAATTGATGGCGTTCGTGCTGACATTATGCATGGTGCTGCCGTTGATTTCAAACCAGTACTTAGTTGTACGGGCGGAAGAGTCCGGAGATACTGCAGTAACAAAGAAATTGTCTGATTTGGTTCAAGAAGACAAATATGTTACTGTGGATATGACGCGAGGGGAGGACGTCATTCTGACGGATCAGAAATGGTCAGATGAGGAGTATGAGTATACGACATCTACTATAGGTGGATCGGATGCAGAAATGAAAGTCCAGAAAGGAACCCTGTATCAGGTGAAGCTGAAAGCAGGACAGGCCGTGTATGCAAAACCAGAGATCAATACGAATTCGTATTGGTATGAGGAAGATAATGTAGGTACAAAATGCTCATCCACATATATGCCGGTATTCGGGGGATTTGATACAGAAAAAACAGTATATTACTGGCTTCCGAAGGAAGATATATATGGCGATAACATTACGGAAACCTGTACAATTTCGTTTATATGTGGAAATGGTGTTGCCGATTATAAAGATAAAGCGGTAAACATTGATTCTGTAGAGGAGATTTCACTTGATAAAAGTGCAGGCAATTATGTAAAAAACATTGCAATGGGTGCACCTACGACAGCTTTGAGCAATGGTTGGATTTATAAGAGCAACTTGCCAAGCGGATATTATTCTGTGGAGGCAAAAAACAGTGATGCTGGCTCTGCATTTTGTTTTGACGCTATGGATGATGCTTGCAAATATGTGAAGATGAGCGATGTCTATGATAACGAACATACGGAGCCTTTTGACATATTACTTAATGAAGGCGGATATATTTTTGTAGAAGACTGGTCTGGTGATCAGATACAAACCATGTCGTTTAATCTGGAAGCTGCAAAAAAATTGTCGGAGCTTGACATTACAGAATTAAAGAAGGGCAAGACCTATACAACTACCTCAAGTGACAAAAATTATAATGTTACAGATGGCAGTGGTTCATATAGCATATATAATATATTTTCAATTTCTCTTGAATCGAATGAAGATGTGTATGTTAGCGCAAAGAGAATAGATGATGAAGAGCCATTGGGAGTGTGGTGTCAGTTTGTTCAATTAGAGGATGATAGAACGTTTGTTGATTACAGCAAAGCATATAAAGTTTCTTGTATGCGTTTTAATAACACGACATCAGAGACACAGAAATACTATATTGGAATTCCTGCAATATTTGGAACTGAGCAATATGTGATTCAATATAACGACTTACCGAAACTTGCAGATTGCGAGAAGAATGCAATTACATTATCAGAAGATGCGACATCAAAATCAATCACAATGGATAATCACATGATCGCATATGTGTCAGAAGATGTTATGAACCCGGAAGGAATACAGGCTGGTGCACTTGTGAAGATTGCAGTCCCAGCAAATACGGGTTATAAATTTAAGTTTGATAACGGATCAAGCTGTCAGTATTATCACATCTATGAAGATCTGAACAATGAAGAAAACAAAACAACGATTGGTACTGCTAGTACGATATTGGAAAATTCGGGAGAGCAGACAAAATATTATTATGCATGGATTCAGGATAGCCAGTGGGGAGAGAACCCAACGGTATCTATTGAGAAGATTAATTACAAAACAGAGAAAGATATCGAAGAACTGAAATTGGGGGAAACACCGATTTCTGGAGATGCAGGCGTGTATGTATGCACCAATGCGAATGGTGGAAAGTTAAGACTAAATGGGTATA
>JBNMIW010000331.1:0-2427 GCA_050873485.1 Lachnospiraceae bacterium
AGATTGAGTATGGTAAGGCGATTGAATTTAAGACCGGATTGTTGAAGAAGGCATTTGAACGTTATCAGAATCCGGATATTCAAGATGCATATTCTACAAGCGAGGAGTTCGTGGCAGAGTACGATGTGTTCTGTAAGGACTCACAGTGGTTGGATGATTATGCGTTGTTTATGGCAGGTAAGGATCATTTTCAGGGTGCACCATGGTATATGTGGGAAGATTCCTTAAAGAAACCGACTGCAAAACAGAAAGCAGACTGGATGAACAAGCTTGCCACCGAGGTAGAATATTACCGGTTTATTCAGTTCCTGTTCTATAGACAGTGGACGGCTTTGAAGAAATATGCAAATGATAAGGGCATCAAGGTTGTTGGTGATATCCCGATCTTTGTAGCATGGGACAGTGTCGATGTATGGTGTAATAAGAAATTATTTGATCTCGATTCGAAGGGATATCCAAAGACAGTAGCGGGAGTACCGCCGGATTATTTCTCAGCAACCGGACAGTTATGGGGTAATCCGCTTTACAAGTGGAGTGAACATACCAAGACCGGTTATGACTGGTGGTTTAAGAGAATCCGTCATCAGCTGAAGTTGGCAGATTTCCTTCGTATCGATCATTTTAGAGGATTTGATAAATATTGGGCGGTTCCATATGGTGAGGAAACAGCTGTAAATGGTAAATGGATGGAAGCACCGGGTGTGAATTTCTTCACGCAGTTAGAGGCAACACTTGGTTACAATATGCCGATCATTGCCGAGGATCTTGGAGAGATCGATCAGTCTGTAATTGACTTAAGAGATAAGTTCGGATTGCCGGGTATGAAGATTCTGCAATTCGGTTTTGAGAATCCGGATGAGAACAGTTTCCTTCCGCATAACTTTATCCGTAATTGTGTATGTTATACAGGAACACATGATAATGATACAACGCTTGGCTGGTATCAGAAATGTTATGAGCAGTCGAGAGACAAACTAAGAAGATATTACAACACAGACGGTGGTGATGTGTGCTGGACATTGATCCGTGCCTGCTTCTCTTCAGTTGCGAATATGGCGATTGTGCCAATGCAGGATGTGTTATGTTTAGATTCCTGGGCAAGAATGAATACACCGGGTGTTGGAGAAGGCAACTGGGCATGGAGATTCCGTATGGAAGATATGAATGGTCAGTTAGAACACAGATTGTATGAGACCGCCAAATTATATGGAAGATAGAATAGATGCTGCCGAATCTGTGACAGAAAGCGGCATGGGTCTTGTATACGGAAGATAGAAGCGTTTGATACGAAGATATCCGAATAAGGAGTAAGAGATGAGAAGCGTACTTGTACTGGCATTTTTGTTTTTGTTTCTGGTATTGATGATACCGGTGCATTTAATACTTTTGCTGATTGGACAATTTAATAAAGAATTACGGTTTCGAATAGGAAATGCAATTGTATATTGGGCGTTTCGCTGGGAATTGTTCCAGGCGGGTGCGCATATTACGGTAAAAGGATTGGAAAATATTCCGGATGATCCGGTACTGTTTGTTTCCAATCATCGAAGTGATTTTGATATTCTGGTATTGCATACGACAAGTACGAAACGACCGGGTTTTGTGGCGAAAGCAGAGATGGACAAGTTCCCGCTGTTGAACTGGTGGATGCGTAACATTTGCTGTATTTTCTTAGACCGAAATGATTTAAGATCGGGAGTAGAGATGATCAAGAAAGGTGCGGAGCAGATTAAGGGTGGACACTCTATGGTAATCTGTCCGGAGGGAACCAGAAATCAGAAACCGGAAATGCTGCCATTTAAAGAAGGAAGTCTGAAGATGGCGGAGAAAGCGGATTGTCCGGTGGTTCCGGTAACGTTGATCGGTACAGATGGTTTGTTAGAGGCAAGACCGGGTTTTGATATTCGGAGTGGTAATGTTACGGTTGTCTATGGGAAACCGTTTTATATGAAAGATCTGCCAAAAGAGCAACGGAAACATGCAGGAGCATATGTACAGCAGATCATAGCAGATACTATGAAACAAGAGACAGGCAATTGATGCCGGATTATGACAAGGAGGATAATATATGAGTCCATTAGTTATTACATTGATTGTGATTGCCGTGTTGATCGGCATTTTAGTAGCGTTGTATTTTGTGGGTAACAAAATGCAGAAGAAGCAGATGGCACAGAAGGAAGAAATGCAGGCGGCTGCACAGCAGACTTCTATGCTGATCATTGATAAGAAGATGATGAAGTTAAAAGATGCAGGACTTCCAAAGGTTGTTATGGAACAGACACCAAAGCGTTTCCGTAATGCAAAGATGCCAATTGTAAAGGCAAAGGTTGGTCCACAGACATTGAATTTGATCTGTGATGATGGAATTTTCGATGATCTTCCGACCAAATGTGAAGTAAAAGCAATGGTAAGTGGTATCTATATTAC
>JBNMIW010000332.1:0-2400 GCA_050873485.1 Lachnospiraceae bacterium
CATATGCACCGGATCATTACTGTATAGAGTCGGCGGCAAAACAGGATTATGATGCATTTTATGAGGAAGAGAAGGCGTATCGGAGTCTGATGTCATATCCTCCGTTTGGACATATGCTGGCAGTGTTTATGGAGGCAGAACGATATGATACGGTAATGCAGTTATCGCTTACACTAAAAGAATTGGCGAAAAATGTGCCGAAGGGACAGGAAGTAGCCGTAGTTGGTCCATGCGATGCGACGATTGCAAGGATTAATGACCGGTATCGCAGAGTGCTGTATTTAAAGCATAAGGATAAAGGCAGGCTGATAGGGATCAAAGACCGGATGGAGCAATACTTAGAACAGTGTGGCAATGACAGTGATTATTATGTGACATTTGATTTTGATCCATTGACATCATATTAATGAAAATTCGTGCGATAATACCCTTTATGATAGCGGAATCCGCAGGTGACATTGGAATACAGATATGCTATACTAGAACTATCTGTGTAAGAAAAGGAGAATAACTATGGCAATTAGACAGATCCGTTATGACGGAGATGATATATTACGGAAAAAGTGCAAAGAAGTAAAAGAAATGACAGATCGTACCCGCACATTGATTGATGATATGTTTGATACGATGTATGAGGCAAATGGTGTAGGACTTGCTGCACCTCAGGTGGGTATTTTGAAACGTTTAGTCGTGATCGATGTGGATTATGAGCATCCATATGTATTGATCAATCCGGTCATTGTAGAAAAGGACGGAGAACAGACAGGGGATGAAGGGTGTTTGAGTTTACCGGGCAAGGTGGCAACGGTGACCAGACCGAATCATGTGGTCTGTAAATGCCTGAATGAAGATATGGAAGAGATCGAGATTGAAGGAGAAGGACTTCTTGCGAGAGCAATCTGTCATGAGTTGGATCATTTAGATGGTATTCTCTATAAGGATGTGGCAGACGGTCCGCTTCATGATGTGGAATATAATGAACCGGAAGCAGAATAGATAGGTTGGTGAGAGCATGAAAGTTGTATATATGGGTACTCCGGATTTTGCGGTAGATACATTACAGGCAATTGTAGATGCAGGACATGAAGTAGCATTAGTTGTTACACAGCCGGATAAGGCAAAGGGCAGAGGTAAAAAGTTGTGTTACACGCCGGTTAAAGAGAAAGCAATGGAATGTCATTTAGAGGTTGCACAACCGGAAAAAGTCAGAGAAGAATCTTTTGTAGAGAGATTAAAAGCAATTGCTCCTGATGTGATCGTTGTGGTTGCATTTGGACAGATCCTGCCGGAATCCATATTGAATATACCAAAGTATGGATGTATCAATGTGCATGCATCTTTACTTCCTGCATACCGTGGGGCAGCTCCGATACAGTGGGCAGTGATTGACGGACTTGCTGAGACGGGAGTGACGACCATGTATATGGAAAAAGGATTGGATACCGGAGATATCATCTGTCAGAGCAAGCTTCCGTTAACGGCAGATGAGACAGGAGGTTCCTTATTTGACAAACTTGCAAAAGAAGGAGCAGACTTACTGGTAAAAACATTGAAGATGTTAGAAGATGGAACTGCAACAAGAACCAAACAGGATGACAGTTGTTCCAGTTATGCAAAAATGTTGTCAAAGGATATGGGATGCCTTGATTTTTCAAAGGATGCGGTTGTGTTAGAGCGTCTGATACGAGGACTCAATCCGTGGCCGAGTGCATATACGGCAATTCAGGGAAAGACTTTGAAGATATATGTAGCCGAGGTTGTTGCAGAAGAAGATTGTACGACAGATGCTGCACCGGGAACCGTGATCGCAGTAGATAAGAAGAGTTTTACGGTTCGGTGCGGAAACGGAGCACTCAGAATCTACAATCTTCAGTTAGAAGGCAAGAAACGGATGGACACTTCTGCATTTTTGTTGGGATATAAGGTAGAAAACGGAATGCAGCTTGGCGGCAAATAGATTGAGAATAGGACAATAAAATGGCGGATTCAGAAAATACCAGACTTCTTGCATTGGAAGTATTGGTAGAAGTAGAAAAAAAGAATATTTTTGCAAAGGACGCACTTCATAAGGTTCTGTATGCCAGACAGTTTATGAGTAAACAGGATCGGGCATTTATCACACGGTTAGTCGAGGGAACGATCGAGTATCAGACACGGCTTGATTATGTAATCAATCAGTATAGCCGAACCAAGGTGAATAAATGTAAACCGTTGATACGGTGCCTTTTAAGGATGGGCGTGTATCAGATGTTATATATGGATGGAGTGCCAAATGGTGCTGCGTGTAACGAGTGTGTCAAACTTGCAAAGAAGAAGGGATTTCATAATCTGTCCGGATTTGTGAATGGGGTATTGAGAAATGTGGAACGTAATATTGATCAGATTCCATTTCCGAAAGAG
>JBNMIW010000333.1:0-2400 GCA_050873485.1 Lachnospiraceae bacterium
ACGTTTAAAAAGAGAATTGAAGTATAAAGGATCTATCTTGGATATCTATCAGGATACGATGGAATTTGCAAACGGAAAGCAGGAAAAATGGGATTTTGTATCGCACCGTATGGGCGCTGCTGCCATCCTTCCGGTGCTTCCAGATGGAAGAATCGTTATGGTGCGTCAGTATCGTAACGCTTTGGAACGTGAGACCATTGAAATCCCGGCTGGAGCGCGTGACAGTAAGACGGAGGACACGAAGGTGTGCGCGACAAGAGAGCTGGAGGAGGAGACCGGATACCGGAGTGAAAATGTCGAATTCTTACTTTCTTTGCGTACGACCGTTGCTTTCTGTGATGAGCATGTGGATGTGTATCTTGCCACGGATCTGGAGAAAATCGGAGAGCAGCATCTTGATGATGCAGAGAGTATCGATATTGAAATCTATACACTTGATGAACTCTGTAAGATGATCTATGAAGGAAAGATTGAGGATTCAAAGACCGTAGCGGCGATTATGGCTTATGGGAATAAATTGAGGGGCTAGGACATATTCTAGAAAGAAGATTTATTTTGGATAGAATATGAAAAAAGAGATTACGATCGGAATCTGTTTTGTGATGGCAGGAATTCTGTGTGCCTGTTTCTTTGGATATGAATATTTTACAACGTATGGATTCCTGAATGAATATCATATGCGGTCATTTGCCGATTCGGATACAGAACTTATGACGTTGCTTGGAAATATTCTATGGGAGAGAGGTAAGTTATTTGTGTTTCTATGGATTCTGTCGTATACACCGGCACGTAAGGTAATTCCTCTTGTGTTGCGATGCCTGATCTGCTTCACGGGAGGCATTTTTCTGGCTGCCTGTATGCTGAATATGGGAATTGCCGGGTTTATGTTCTTCCTTGTTTCCTGGCTGCCGCACGGCCTGATTTATTTGATCGTGTTGTATCTGATGCTCAGAAGCGACAGGCACCGGTATTATGCACACAGTCATCCGATTGGAAAACGCGTGGCGGCAATACTTGGACTTGTGATCGTGTTTGTGTTTGGGTGTGTTGTGGAGGCAACAGCGGGAGTGTGGCTGATGCGAAGAGTGATTTTGTTAATATATTAAACGAGACGAGTTGTTTTGGAACTTGTCATGATCCGCATAGGGAGATATGTTTTTGTTACTTGCGCAAATAAAAAAGGATGATACCGAGTAAAAGTTATTACTTGATATCATCCTTTATATTTGTATGTATGGTTAATCCGTAATTTTTGCACCTGTAATAGTAAGACCATCTGTTGACTCAACCGTTAAATCGCTAAAACCAATGTGATCAGTCGGATTTTGGTGATATTGCATTGAAAGAATTAAATTGCTGGTGTTGTCACCGCCTGCTAAGGAACCAACACCACATGAGATATAATGTACAGGTTGATTAAAACTAACCGATAATGTCTGGGCTTCACGTGTGTGGTCGGCAGCATGGGTAGCATTAATAGAGATTACATAATTTTTACGGCCCTCAGTAGGTGTCTGATTAACTATAGTTGCATCAATGGTATAGCATGATGCATCTGCACCACTCGCTAAATAAACACCCTCAGTTACATCATTATTCATAACAATTACAGGTTTCGTGTAATTCTTGTTCATGATAGTTCCCCTTTAATAAAACTATACTTTACGTCTTCTTTACATAAAATATAGCATAAGAAGGTGGAAAAAACAACACTTAATTGCGTTAAGTTGGCATTTTTTTGCCTGATCTTGGCACGAAACTCGTTAAGTAACATTATTTGGCGTTCGATTCTGCAATCTCATAGATGAGTTTCTTGGAATCTTCCCATCCAAGACATGGATCTGTGATGGATTTACCATATACATGTTCGCCGATCGCCTGATTGCCTTCTTCGATATAACTCTCGATCATAAGTCCCTTGACTAAGCCGCGGATCTCGGAAGAAATCTGACGGTTGTGCATAACTTCTTTTGCGATACGGATCTGCTCCTTGAACTTCTTACCGGAGTTGGAGTGGTTGGTATCAATGATTGCTGCCGGGTGAACGACATCCATCTTCTCATACATATCGTGTAGACGGATCAAATCCTCATAGTGATAATTCTGTACGGTGTTGCCGTGTTTGCTGACAGCGCCGCGGAGCACAACGTGTGTGAGCGGGTTACCGGAAGTCTTTACTTCGCAGCCTCGGTATACAAAATGATGCGGATGCTGGGCTGCATATACGGAATTTAACATAACGGAGAAATCACCACTGGTCGGGTTCTTCATACCGGATGCTACATCAAATCCGCTGACGGTCAGACGATGCTGCTGATCCTCTACCGAACGTGCGCCGATCGCAACGTAGGAGAGGAGATCCTCAACATATCCCCAGTTCTCAGGATAAAGCATCTCATC
>JBNMIW010000334.1:0-2381 GCA_050873485.1 Lachnospiraceae bacterium
TCCCCGGATCGATCTCTTTTACAGACACTCCACCCTTTGTAACAATGGCTTCATCCCAACCACGCAATCCAATAATTGAAAATGGCAGATGTTTGATTGTATGCCCTAAGATTCTTCTTTCATCTTTGGTTAATTCATGAATCTTCTTATCTCCATCTAAGCCACTTTTTTCAATAACAACCGGGATCAATGCGCGCAATAATAATTTATCAAGTGCATTCTTTAACTGTTTATTCTGAAACAACTGAAAATCTTTCAAGATACGTTCGTCTAACTGTTTCTCATCCAATGCCGGTTTCAGATCGATCGTAAGCGAAAGATTCTTTTGCAAATATTTCTGAATATAGGTACTCGCTTTAATGATAATAGGTCCACTTACCCCAAAATGAGTAAACAGCATCTCCCCAAAATCAGAATATACCTTCTTATTATCCGCATAGATTGTAGCAGATACATTTTTTAGTGAAATCCCCATCAGGTCTTTACAGCAATCATCTTCTAATTCTATTGGCACAAGGGAAGGTTTCGGCGTGACAATGGTATGTCCCGCCTGCTTTGCAAAAGTATAACCATCTCTACAGGCTCCTGTTCTTGGATAAGACACCCCGCCCGTTGTTACAATAACACTGTCTGCATATAACTTCTCTTTTCTGCCGGCAAGCTCTACGCCCTTACAGATATTCTTCTCTATGATCAATGATTTCACCTTTGTATTGAGACAAATTGTGACCCCTAATCTTCTCATTTCCTTTTCTAAAGCCTTAATCACATCCGAAGAATGATCCGATACCGGAAATACCCGGTTTCCTCTTTCTACCTTGTAGGGCATGCCAAGCTCCTCAAAAAAGTCCATGACCATATCATTCGAAAATGTATAGAATGCACTGTACATAAACTTTGGATTGGATATCACATTGCCAAACAAATCCTCGATATCGCATGCATTGGTAAAATTACAACGCCCTTTCCCCGTAATAAACAGCTTCTTCCCTAATTTCTCATTCTGTTCTAATACCGTTACTTCTTTTCCGTTTCTTGCCGCAATAATCGCCGCCATCATTCCGGCAGCACCGCCACCGATCACAATTACCTTTGCCATATTATATTCTCCACTCAACAATCTCTTCTAATCCTTTTCTTGGTCGTGCAGCCGGCTCCTCATCCGGATATCCCAACGCAACCGCTCCAACTAATTGCTCCTCGGTCTGTAAGTATTCAATCAATTCCGGATAAGCAAAGCAGGTATTTGCGATCCAAAGTGTTCCCAATCCCATGCTCTGTGCCTCTAATAACATATTCTGAATAAATGCACCAATTGAAAGACTGTCACAGATTTCGGACACTCTCTTATCCTCATCAATCGGAAGAAACGGACTTGTTCCATTTGTGTTTAATATAATAAGCAACACCGGAGCCTGACGCATAATTCGAAGTGTATGCCTTGCATCCGGCAACCCCAATCTTGACTTTGGAAGCACTGCTTCTCCCTTATATTCCCTCTCTAAGCCACATTCCATACACTTCAGTAATTCTTCCTTTGCATCATTCTCAAAGACGATACACTTCCAAGGCTGACGATTCTTCGCAGATGGTGCCTGCTGTCCTGCCCGGATAATCTGTTCAATTACTTTCTCCGATACCGGAGTATTCTTATATTTTCTGATACTTCTTCTGTCATATATCGCTTGTATGTTCATCCTTACTCCTCATTGATTTCCAAAGATATTCCTGCATCCTGTATTACCTGTACTAAAACATCTGCATAATTATCCTCATTTAACAAATAAGACTGTATTCCAATGATATTATCATCAAAATACAGTCTTCTGTTACTTAAATCGCATATAACTAATACATTATACCGGATATACTCCGTTTTCTGTATCTGCAACAGATGCATCTACACCCGTCTGCTGAGCTTCTCTATACTTGAAGAACTCTGTTGCAACCTGTGGGAACAATGCATATGATAATACATCTTCATCCTGCTGCTTATACTGTGACATCTCAGCCTCTAACTTCTCAAGCTGTGGCTCAAGATCATCGGCCGGACGATAAGTAATTGGCTTATCCATTCCAAGTGCATCCAATGCTTTCTTCTGAACCTCTGGATTTACCGGCTTAACAGTCTGTCCATACTTACCAACTAATAAGTCACGGGATTCCTTGGTCATGTTCTTATAACGCTCACCTAATACGACATTTAATACAGCCTGTGTACCAACGATCTGTGAAGAAGGTGTTACAAGAGGTGGTTCACCGAAGTCTTTACGCACGCGTGGTACTTCCTCTAATACTTCGTCAAACTTATCTTCCTGCTTCATTTCTTTCAACTGTGATACAAGGTTGGATAACATACCACCTGGTACCTGGTATAATAA
>JBNMIW010000335.1:0-2375 GCA_050873485.1 Lachnospiraceae bacterium
ATACTAGATGTTACGGGAAGATGACTTTTTAAATTATGGGAGAAAAGTCGGATATGTTTTGGGAGGTATGTGCTTATGGGATCAAGTGGAATGAAAGTGTACAACAACAACGAAATGCTGGCGTGGGTAGGTAATTTTGCGGATCGAATGGAGGTAAGTCCGGAGAAGATTAAGATTTTGAACATTTGCGGCAAGAAGAAGAACGTATTGCCAACAATCGAGACACATAAGCGAGTTATGATCTTTGCAGATGAGAGTCAGCCGGATCTGTTCTATGAATTGTGGGAAGGCGGCTATGGTGATTATGACATGTGGCTTGGTAAGGGTGTTGCAGCAAGTGACGAAGTCGAGACATGCAAAGTCAAAGAGATGATGGACTGCAAGATTGCGGAACCTACGGTTATATTTATTATCAATGAGAATACAAGAGAGGCATCGCGGTATGGTATTAAGAACGAGTTCTTTTCCAAAGGTTCTGTCAATTATGTAGGTCATGAGATTCGTGCCGTGATCATGAATATGCTTTCATGCGATGTGGGAGATACGATCTGCATTGTCAGTGGAGAGAGTATAGCCATTGAAGCTGCGATTGAAGCAAGTGAGGGAACGATCATTGCAGTAGAACCGGATGCGAGAGACATGCGTGCTTTGCAGGATAATGTCAGCAAGTTTGGAGTTCATAATATTGAGATCATTTCCGGTGTGACTAAGGAGAACATGACAAATGTTCCAACACCGAGACTTGCATTTATTGTTGCATCCAAACGATTAGAGGATGAGATCAAGACGTTGTTGGAAGTGAATCCGAAAATGCAGTTCATTGTATATACATTAGAGTTGGATATGTTAGTAAATATTAAGAACATTTTTGCAAAATATCATATCGAGGATACAGAAGTATTGCAGATTTCGGTATCTAAGACTGACAAGAGAAGTGTGATGGTTGCACAGCCATCGCCGTGGATGATCAGCGGCACAGCAGCGAATTAATAAAAAGATATCTCTTGAGTTTGCAATCAGAGGTCAATCTTTTGCGAACTTCACTATATTTTGTATAGAATAGCAGACAATTTCACATATTAAGATAAGAACAAACTGTCACATAAGATAAGATACCATTGGTATTTTGGATATGTGGCAGTTTTTGTGTAGACAACGAGTTGAGTACAAATTCGTGCTTGCACGAAAATTTGTATTCGGCGACTGTCCATCATCGAATGACGAAGTCATGAGATGAGAGACAGCGATGTCGTTTCGAGTAGGGGGATTTCCCCCCCCTGCTCGATTATACGAATCGGGTTGAAACAGTCCGCCCGGTTATAATCAAAGAAGAATGAGGTGAAATGATGCAACAAGGTAAACAAAGTATTGTGTTTGAACGACCGGTGTATATTATGTCTGCGGCTTGTATGGTAGGACCGAAAGAGGGAGAGGGACCTTTAAAGGATACATTTGATGTGGTGGTGGAAGATGCTACTTTTGGTAAGGATTCCTGGGAAGAGGGAGAAAGCGAAATGATGAAACAGACTTCGTTGCTGGCGTTGCGTAAGGCAAAGATCAAGACGGAGGATGTGCGATATCTTTTTGCGGGTGATCTGCTAGGACAATTGATTGCCACAACATTTGGTGTAAAAGATTTTGATATTCCGCTGTTTGGATTGTATGGAGCCTGTTCTACGATGGGAGAAGCACTCTCCTTGGGCGCGATGACGGTACATGCAGGATATGCAGACACGGTGCTTGCTACAGCGTCCAGTCATTTTGGCGGGGCGGAAAAGCAATTTCGATTTCCATTAGAGTATGGCAATCAAAGACCAATGTCATCCACATGGACAGTGACAGGCTGTGGTGCTTTCGTATTGTCGAAAGAGTATGGGGATGTCATGATAAGTGGCATTACAACCGGAAAAGTGGTCGATTATGGGGTGAAAGATTCTTTGAATATGGGTGCCTGTATGGCCCCTGCTGCCGCAGATGTGGTCTATCAGCATTTTAAGGATTTTGGCTGCCGTCCGGAAGAATATGACCGGATTGTTACAGGCGATCTTGGCAGTGTGGGAAAAGAAATATTATGTAAACTATTAAAGGATCAGGGATATGACATATCAAATGTGCATATGGATTGTGGAATGGAAATCTATGATGATCCGGAACAGGATACACATGCGGGTGGTTCCGGATGTGGCTGTTCTGCTGTAACGCTTGCCGGGAAACTTTTAAAGGAAATCCGGGAAGGCGTGATAGACAAAATATTGTTTGTTCCAACAGGGGCGTTGTTGTCCACAGTCAGTTATAATGAAGGAAAATCCGTGCCGGGAATTGCACATGCAGTTGTGATCGAAAAAAGGAAAAAAGCCTGAATTATCGTGTTGTAG
>JBNMIW010000336.1:0-2369 GCA_050873485.1 Lachnospiraceae bacterium
AAGGATGATAGCAAGGCAAGAGCGTATTATCGTTCCATCGTAACAGATTATCTGCAAGGATTGGCAGATGCAAACGGCATTCATTTGTTGTATGCGGGGGTGTGAGAATGTATAACGATACAGTAACGGTATTCAATTATTATGAGGATAAGAAAAAGAGTATTTGTCGGTGGTATCCTACCGTGTTGCATGATGTAGAGTTACAGATCAATCATGGTATTACCGTCACAACCGATGGAAATGCCAATGATAACACGGCAAGCCTGCATATTCGGAATGATCTGGATAAATACCTCAATCCGGTTGCTTTCAAGAAAGCAGAGGACCGGGAGAACCATTTCACATTAGGTCAGAAAGAAGATTTCTTTGTAGAGGGAGAATTGGACTTGATCGTGATAGATGATGAAGATTATCCGGACGGATTCCGCGAGTATATTAAGTCAGAGTATGACAATGTATTCAAGATCACTACAGTGGAACGCTACAAGGTGATTCCACATTTTGAGGTAGGTGGTAAGTAGTGTCTAATATTCATGTGAAGTCGGCAGATGGACGTATTGATATTCAGATCAGTAGTGATCGTATCATGGATAATGTTAAAGCTGCACAGAATTATCTGGATAATGCGGTGTTGACGGATTGTAACCAATACATCCCCTTCGATAATGGAAAATTAAGGGAAAGTGGTATTCTCAACACCGTTTTAGGTAGTGGTGTAGTACAGTGGAAAACACCTTACGCACATTACCAATATGAGGGTGAGAAGTATATAGATCCTAAATACCATTGCGGCGCATTCTATGTACCGAATGTCGGATATCGCAGCCGAAATGGTGTACCGAAGGTACCAAGTGGAAAACCGTTACAATATCACACCGAGGGACCCGGTGATCATTGGTTTGAGACTGCAAAGGCAGCGAATGGAAAAGAATGGATTCAGAATGTTAAGAAGATAGCAGGAGGTAAGTAATGGAAGATGTCGAGAAACTATCGCAGATTGAAGTCAATAAGATGCTTCGGACTGTATATGAATATGTGAATCAATATGAGGAGTTGAAAGGATTGGAAGTATGCTTTGAGACCTTTGCAGAAGGTACAAGCCTTGCATTATTCTCTCAACCGGGAGCGCATGTGGTGAAGCGGTTTGTAACAGGTGGTTTTCGGGGATTTCTTCCGTTCTGCCTGGTATATCGTTCGAATCCTACCAATGATAATCAGCGGTTGAAGAAACCAGAGTATTTGAGCGCATTAGCCGGATGGATGGCAGACAGTGCCAATTATCCGGAGTTAGAGAACATAGAGATTGAAGAGATCGAGCAGACCTCGGTTCCGTACCAGAGTAATACGGATGAATCGGGTGTCTCTGATTATATGGTAACTTTTAATTTATATTACAGAAAGGAAGATTGACATGGCAAAGTTAAAGAGACAGGCATTATTACATTACATTGATGCTTCGTTTGGCGGCGCTGGTTCGCCAAAGTGGTTTCTGATCGGCAAAGATATTGATGATATGTCAGTAGATCTTGCCCCAGATATGGAGACCAAGAAGAACATTCTCGGTGAGACATCGGTAGATGATAAGGGTTATGAGCCTAAGTTGTCAGCAGATCCGTATTATGCGAATCCGGATGATTCCATCTATGAGAAGCTTAAGGATATTGCAATGAATCGAAAGACCGGTTCTGATTGTGAGACTAAGATCCTTGAAGTGCTTGTGGATAAGGATGAGGGACCATTTGATGCGTGGACAGAGGATGTAGTTGTGAAGCCACAGTCTTACGGTGGTGGAACAGAAGGTGTAGCGATACCGTTTGACGTAAGTTTCAACGGCAACCGTAAACAGGGAACTGTAACGATTGCGGATAAGGTTCCAACCTTTACAGACGGAGAGTAGTAGTATTCGGACGTGGTGAGAGCCATGTCCGATTTTTAAACGGAGGTATATCATGGAAAAGATTGTTATTCAGAGTGGCAAGAAGGTTTATCAGATTGTTGATGAACATGACAGAGAGTTAGGAGTTATTGAGATTGATCCGGCAGATGTGGGTATTATTAAGCGTGCCAAAGATGCTAAGAAACGGATTATGTCTCAGATTGACAGCGTGAAGTACATAGACACGAAAGCGAAAGACTTTGCAGATAAGGTTAATAAGGCAGATGAAGAGATCAAGGCGGCATTAAATGATATGTTCAATTATGATATTTCTTCTGTAGTGTTTGGCAAGACACATAGTTTGTCTACTCACAAGGGAGTGACATTTGTAGAGCGTTTCTTAGAAGCTGTTACATCGGTGATTGAAAAGGTGTTTGAGGATGAATCAACTGCCATAGCGAATCGTGCAGCCAAGTACACCAAACAGTATCAC
>JBNMIW010000337.1:0-2359 GCA_050873485.1 Lachnospiraceae bacterium
TAGTAAGATAGAGAACTGGTTTGCCGGGTATAAGAACATTGACAGGGAATGGATGAAGCAGTATTGTCTGTATTATTCAGGAAAACGTGCTGTACAGCATTTATACAAGGTGACCGCTGGGTTAGATTCCATGGTATTAGGCGAGGATGAGATATTAAGACAGGTCAAAGAAGCGTATTTGTCTGCGAAAGAGCAGGGATTTGTGAATAGCGAGTTAAATATCATTTTTCAGGGAGCCTTTAACTGTGCGAAGCTGACAAAATCAGAGACTGCAATCTCGAATACGCCGGTGTCAATCGGCACGTTGACTGCCAATATGGTGGAGACTTATTTGGAAGAAAAAGAGTTGCCGAAAAAGGTACTTGTCATTGGTGCGACAGGAAAGATTGGTTCGATTGTAGCAAAAGATCTGATCTCGAAGGGGATTTGCGTGACGGGAACAACACGCTCCCATATTGGGGAAGATGGAGTAATGCTGCAAGGGGGAGAAGGGATCGCATGGATACCATTTGATAAGCGGTATGAAGAATTGTCAGGGGTATCTGCGGTGGTGAGTGCGACAGGAAGTCCGCATTATACCATAACAAAGGATGCATTTGAGAAGAACTGTGGAAAGGCACAGGAATATTTGCTGGTCGATCTGGCGGTTCCGTATGATATCGATCAGGATCTGGCACAGCTAGATGAGGTTACGCTATACGATATTGATTATTTTGAGAATCTTTCGAGTGAGAATTACAATATCAAGCTAAATGAGATTGACAAAGCGAAGCGTATTTTAGCAGATTGCGTGGAGGAAGTGCAGAAGAAGTTATTGATCCGGGAATTTCAGGTTAAGCAGGAGGAAGCATTTCAGGAAAAATGGTTCCGCAAAATGATCTCTTATCTGCGGGATGCACTAGATAGCGAGCAGTTAGAGATGGTTCTTACAAAGATTGTGAAAGAAAGTAAGAAAGAGGACAGGAGATAAAGGAATGGCATACTTTCCGTTTATGATAGAAGTGAATAATAAGAAGTGTCTGGTAGTTGGTGGTGGTAAGATCGCACTCCATAAGGTGAAGAAGTTACTTCCATTTGGGGTAGAGATTACAGTCGTGGCAGAGCAGGTGTGTGATGCACTTTCTGTCTATGCATCACAGATCCAGATTGTGAACCGTGCCTTTCTGGATTCGGATATAGAGGGCGTGGATTTTGTAGTGGCGGCAACAGACAGCGAGGAATGGAATCATCATGTTGCGGAGCTTTGCAAAGCACGCAATATATTAGTAAATGCGGTGGATATGAAGGAGGATTGCTCGTTCATTTTTCCGGCAATGGTGAAGCAGGATGATCTGGTTGTTGCAATCTCGACTGGAGGGCAAAGTCCGGTAGCAGCGGCACATTTGAAGCAAACAATCCAGAATGGGATTCCGGATTATTATGGAACGTTACTTGCGAATATGGGAGCATGCCGGGAACAGGTGCTTTCTAAGGTTGATTCGGAAGAGAGACGAAAAGAGATCTTTGCACATTTATTGCAGTATGGGTTAGAACATGAGGGCGAGATTCCGGAAGAACAAGTTATGAATGAGATTAACATAAGGGGATAGCAATATTAATCTGTTAGTAAACGATAAGGTTGACGGTAATATTAGCAGAGTCGGGTGTAAAAAGTTAGTAGACGAATTGAGGAATATTACATTGGGGAATAATAATGGAGAAAGAAGGTGATGTTTTAATGACAGAAGAAGAATTTAAGAAAATCTTGGATGAGGGAGAAAATGATACAGTTGAATTCAAGACATGGGTAAACACAAAAAATGTGAAAGAAATTATTTCTCTTGCAGTTGATGAATTAATAGCATTTGCCAATACAAAGGGTGGAACTGTTTATTTTGGAGTAGAAGATAAGCCAATTACGGTGACAGGGTGCGATAGAAACTATGATGGACAGCGTATTATAGAGGGAATCTATGATAAGACAGTGCCACCGCTATTCACTGAAATATCAGACTTTGAGTATGAAGGAAAACTTGTTATTGCGATATCTGTCAAGGCAGACGGAAAAACATATACAACTACGGATGGAAGATGTTTAAAACGTTTGGGAAGAAATTCCAAACCATCATATCTTGACGAACTCAGTAAAGTATATTCTTCTGCTCAGAATCTGGATTTTTCAGGGCGGATCATAAGTGAAAGTACTCTTGATGATGTAAATAAACTGGAAGTATATAGCTTAAAGGAAAAACTGAGAGTTAGAGATTCTAAATCTACGTTACCAGATATGGATGATATTGATTTTTTGAGAGATTTACAACTTGTAAAATATGATGGAGATGTGGAAAGATTGACGATTGCGGGATTGCTGTTTGTTGGA
>JBNMIW010000338.1:0-2333 GCA_050873485.1 Lachnospiraceae bacterium
AGATTATACAGATCAATTACCTGAAGCCCTTTATTTTCGTAGTACCGATGCAAATATTGTTTGCTTGCATGATTGCTGCTCGATAAAAAGTAATTCTTATGCATATGTTCTTTGACCTTCATTTCCTGCGCGATATAATCAATCCAGCTTGTAAACGTGTTGAGATTATAATCATTTAACGAATATCCCACAAATACAAATACATGATCGATCAAAAGAGACTTCAGAAATGTTTCTGTCAAGCGGTGTGTCTCGGAATACTGCAGATAATCATCCTCTTTGAATACAATGTTCCGTACCTGATCCATATCTCCATGCATCTTAATAAGATAATGGTTGGTGGATGCCTTTAGGAAATCACGTTCCTCCCGTATAATCTCATAGCCCTCTGCCACTTCATCCATCAATTTATCGTAATTGGTTGTTACAATGTGTTTCGGATGAATCTGTGCAATTAGATCATTAAGCGGATTAGGCTTGACATCTAATGCAATCACTTCCTGTAAAATGCGATAATATTCTTCATGATTCTTGCTGTGATCCATTCCATAAAAATACTGTGGGATTCGAATATATTCCGTTGTCGATAATCGATCTACCGGATATCCCATCCGCTCTGCGAACTGCCGTACCATCTGTCCCCAAGTTGGGATCCCTGAATTCTTTGAAACACCAGCCCCGACAAAAATCACAAGCTTATCTCGTTTTAATGCCATCTTCATATTCTCAATCATGTGTTCGAATTCCATATATCTACCTCACCTGCATCGGTTCTGCGATGTTCCGTGGCGTTGTTGCAATATATGCAGCACCAGCCGCCACCAATTCTTCCTTCGAACCATAACCAAAGGTTACACCAATTGTCGGAATTCCATTCTCATTCGCACCTTTCACGTCATGAAAACGGTCACCCACCATCACCGCCGATTCCTTAATCTCCTGCTCCGTCACACCCTTATTATTTGCAAATGTTGCAAGTGCATATGCAATTACTTTGGCTTTCGTGTTACGTACATTTTCAAAGTCACTTCCTGCAAGCACATCAAAATATTGACTCAAGTTAAAATGTTCCAAAATCTGTCTTGCAAATGGTTGCGGCTTAGACGTTGCTAATAAAATATGGCATTCCTTTGCCCTCAACGTCTGCAACAACATTTCTATTCCATCATACACATAGCAACCATAGATGCCTTTATCCCGGTAATATTCCCGATAGTATGAAACTGCCTGCTCTGCCTTCGTCTTATCGAATCCATAAAAATCCCGGAAAGAATCTAACAACGGCGGTCCGATAAACCGATACAACTGTGACCGTTCCTCTACTTTAATTCCAAATTTTGAAAGTGCATACATTACCGAGTCCGTAATTCCTATTCCCGGATCTGTAATGGTTCCATCTAAATCAAATAAATATGTCTTGTACATTATATTTACTCCTATTCCTTAATCCTATTCCTATCATACCACATATACACAAAAAAAAGATACACATATGCATCTGTATATGACACAAATGTGTATCCTTTCGAAATCAGATTATATAACGTACTGTCCAACTTGTTCCATCTGCCAATCAACAAGATCTTTTAAAGTAATGCCATCCACAATCTCATTAATTGCACCTTCCATTTTTGTCCAGATTCTTGTCGTAACAGACTGACGTTCATAACTGGTCTCATCATCAATACTAACCGGAGCAAGGCTTCCCTCTGTCTGACGCAAGATCATTCCAACCGTATATTGCTCAGGTGGATTCTTCAGCATATATCCACCCTGCGGTCCCCGGATACTCTTAACAAAACCTGCCTTATTCAGCAACGAAATGATCTGTTCCAAATATTTCTCCGATATCTGCTGCCGTTTTGCAATATCTTTCAACCGTACCGGCTCGCCCGTATTATATGTTGCAAGATCCAGCATCAATATAACAGCATATCGTCCTTTCGTCGAAATCTTCACACTATCCCTCCTTAAATCATCCAGAAGTTATCGGTGCATACGATTCTTCGATATGTCTCAAACTTAGACCATTTATTGTGGAAATCTAAACGAGTCTCTGCTGTTACATGTGCATGCTCATATAAGAAGTTATCCAGATCCGCTTCGCTTCGAATCTTCAAAGCAAATCCTCTCTCATCCAATACCGGTAATCCCTGATACTGATATTCAGATAACGGAATAATATCCTGTACCTCCTGATTACGGATCAGAATCACCGCATTATTATCCACAGCTAAAATGTCAAAGTAATCCGGATATTTGAAGCTATCTCCTTCTACCGGCACCTTATCTCCTACATGATATGTCTTATCTGTATTATTTGCCTTTGATAA
>JBNMIW010000339.1:0-2327 GCA_050873485.1 Lachnospiraceae bacterium
ATATTTCTGGTTCTCTTCTTTATTAAAGGACCGAAATATCAAGGAAAACGCCACGTTGTACTTTCCCCACTTGCGATTGTTGCACTGTTAGTTGTCGGTATTCCAATCACAACACAGGCTGCACAGAGTTCTAATATTATTGCCTCTTACTTTGCAAATATTGCACAGGGGTACTCTGATTACGGATTTGTTTATGGTTTCTCTACAAGCGTTGTCGGACGTGGAATGGATAAACCGGATGATTACTCCAAAGAAACGATCGATGCTATTGAAACTTTAGTTGACTCTTCCAAAGAAGAAACAACTGTTACTGCTGGCAATGAGCCAAATATTATCTGTATTTTACTGGAATCCTTTATCGATCCATATGAAGTGAATTTCCTTCAGATGTCCGAAGATCCGATTCCAACGTTCCACAGTTTAGAGCAGAACTTCAGCACCGGTTATCTTACCGTACCTGTTGTCGGAGCCGGAACTGCCAATACAGAATTTGAAGTTTTAACCGGTATGAGCATGCAGTACTTTGGTACCGGCGAGTATCCTTACAAAACAATTTTAAAACAGTCTGACTGCCCTAGCGTTGAAAGTATTGCATCTGACCTTTCCTCTATTGGTTATGGCACACATGTCGTACATAACAACACTGCTACTTTCTACAGCAGAAACAATGCGTTTTCAAAAATGGGATTTGATACATTTACAAGTAAAGAGTTAATGAACATTACCGAATACACACCAAGCGGAAGCTGGCCAACCGATAAAGTTCTTGTAAATGAGACTGTAAAAGCTATGGATGCAACAGAAAATCAGTCCGACTTTGTATACACGATCACGGTTGGTTCCCATGGCGATTATCCTACAGAAAAGATTATTGAGAACCCGGAGATCACTGTAACCGGAGCTGCCGATGAAGCCTCCAATAATCAGTGGGAATATTATGTAAACATGATCCACAACACAGATAATTTTATTGCAAACCTGATTGATGCAGTAAACCGCCGCGGTGAAGATACCATTATCGTTATGTTTGGCGATCACCTTCCTACGATGGGGCTTGAAGATTCCGATATGAAATCCGGTGATATTTTCAAGACAAAATATGCAACCTGGAATAACTTCGGTCTTCCAAAACAGGACGCTGACCTGACTGCTTACCAGTTATTAGCACATATTACCGATCAGGTGGGTATCCATGAGGGAACCATGTTTACTTACACACAGACGCAGGCTGATTCCTCTACTTACCAGAACGGTCTTGACAATCTCCAGTACGATCTTCTCTACGGTGAGAGATATGCTTACAACGGCGAGGATTTATATCCGGCAACTGATCTTATCATGGACGTGGAAGATGTCAATGTAACATCCGTCCGCAAAAATGCACTGAATAATACATTAGCGGTTTACGGTTCCAACTTTACAAAGAATGCTAAGATTTTTGTAAATGGAGAGAAGGTTCCTACCACTTACCTTACCTCTGGAATCCTGACAACCTCTGTCGACAATGTTTCCGATGGCGATGTCATTTCCGTAAGTATCACCGGTTCTCAGGGCATTATCTTACGAGCAAGCAATGATGAGGTGGTTTATGAAGATCCTGATGTCATTACAACAGAAACCGAAGAACCTACCGAAGTAAAAGAGACAGAGTCCTCCGAAACGGAAAACTCTGAAACCGCAAATTCTGAGACTACAAACACTCAGGAAAATAATTAATCATAGAAAGAATCCCGGATGTATGAAATGATGTACATCCGGGATTTTTTATTGCAAATGAACCAAGCTCCTTTCGATGCAGGCTCTTCTCTCTTATATGTATGAATGATCAATTTTCGTCACAACGTAATAGTTATCTCCAAAATGCTCTTTCACAGACTGCAATATCTCTGTCAGAAGTTCTTCATCTGTCAGCCGGAATCCAAATGGTGCCAAAACATCAAAAATGAGATTCGTATGTGTCTGTCCGGATACCATTCTGAAATCATGAATTGACAAATCCTCATCAATTGCTTTGATCAGAGATACCATTGCCGCTTTCGTCTCACTCACATGCTCATCTGAAGTCACGATCGGATCCATGTGAATGGTTGCCTCACAGCCAAGTGTCTCTCGCAGTTCATTCTCAATATTATCGATCACATCATGCAGTTCCATAATATTTCCCTCCGCCGGAACTTCTGCATGCAATGAAATCATCTGTCTGCCCGGACCGTAATCGTGAACGATCAGATCATGCATTCCGCATACTTCCGGATGTGGCATCACGATCTCATCTATTTTTTCTACAAATTCATGTGCCGGCGGCTGTCCAAGCAATGGATTTAATG
>JBNMIW010000340.1:0-2323 GCA_050873485.1 Lachnospiraceae bacterium
CTCATGCATTTTAGCAAAAATACGGTTTAATTCTTCATCAAATGTTTCTAACCCCTGCGCATATCCCTCTACGTCTCTGCGATGTCCCCAGGTGGAATCAAACTCTACCAGATTCGTAAAGATCAATCCCTCATATTGTGTATCCATAAAATCTAACGTCTTATCAATTCCATCTACATTGCTTTTTGTGTGTACGCTGTCACCGATTCCAACACCGCAGAAAATGTCGTGAATCTTTCCAACTGCAGCTACCCGGTATCCTGCATCCTTTAAATATGGCAGAAGGCTGTTGACCGATGGTTTCAAAGAAAAATCTCTCCGGTTAGAAGTTCTTACATATTTTCCTTCTTCTTTTATAAACGGTCTTGCAATTACTCTGGCAACTGCATTCTCTCCGGTTAATAATTCTCTGGCTGTCTCACATATCCGGTATAATTCCTGAACCGGGATGACATCCTCATGTGCTGCGATCTGAAAAACGGAATCCGCGGATGTATAGACGATCGGATAACCGGTCTTTACATGTTCATCGCCTAATACATTGATGATCTCTGTTCCGCTTGCAACCTGATTGCCCAGATAACCTTTACATCCGGTCTGTTCTAAGAATTGCTGCATGATATCTTCCGGAAAACCATTCGGATAAGTCGGAAATGGCTGTTTGGTCTCAATTCCCGTCATTTCCCAATGACCTGTCGTTGTATCTTTTCCCATAGAGATCTCTCTTGCTTTTCCGTATGCTCCAATCGGTACGGTATCCTTCTTTGGAAGGGAAGTTCCGGTAATGGAAAACAATCCCAATCGTTCCATATTCGGTACGCGAAGATGTCCCCGTTTTTTTATAATATTTCCAATGGTATCTGCACCAACATCGCCAAATGCTTCCGCATCCGGAGCTTCTCCAATTCCCACGCTGTCAATAACGATCCATATTACTCTCTTAAACATATCAATCCCTCCAATCATTCTCCATAAATCCAATACATTGTTATTATACACTATTTCACAAAGAATCCGCAACTTAAAGTGGCAGAACATCGACTGTAATCCGATGAAAAAATGGCATATACAGATATGATCTATTCTGTATATGCCATTGATATTCCAATAGTAAAATGATTCTTTTACAAGAGATCAGCCATCTCCAATAAGAGACGTTCTGATTTTTCCCATCCGAGGCAAGGATCTGTGATAGATTTACCGTAGCAGCCGGCTCCGATTGCCTGATTGCCATCCTCAATGTAAGATTCAACCATAACACCTTTTACAAGTTTCGCAACATCTTCACTGTGACGCATACTATGAAGAATCTCTTTGACGATACGAGGCTGCTCTGCCCATTTCTTTCCGGAATTATTATGGTTTGCATCCACGATAACTGCCGGATTCTTCAATGTAGAGAACTTCTCATAAGCCTCATGCAACATGATCAGATCTTCATAATGATAATTCGGAACGGATACTCCGTGACGGTTCAATGATCCACGAAGAATACAGTGTGTTAATGGATTACCATCGGATTTTACTTCCCATCCGGATGTCATAAAAGTATGGGATGACTGTCCTGCTACACATGAATTCATCATAACGGAATAGTCACCGGATGTCGGGTTCTTCATTCCGACCGGAACATCAATACCGGATGCAGTTAAACGATGTGACTGATTCTCAACTGAACGGGCACCGATTGCAACATAAGATAAAATATCAGACATATATGGCCAGTTATCAGAATATAACATCTCATCTGCAGCGGTCAATCCGGTCTCGGCGATTGCATCAATGTGCATCTTACGGATTGCCTTTAATCCCTCGATAAAATTTGGTTTCTCTTCCGGGTTTGGCTGATGTAACATTCCCTTGTATCCGGAACCGTTTGTTCTTGGCTTATTCGTATATATTCTGGGAATGATCAGAATCTTATCTTTGATCTTCTCCTGTACTTTTGCAAGACGGGTAATATAATCTAATACTGCTTCTTCATTATCCGCAGAACAAGGTCCGATAATAGCAAGGAACTTATCAGACTCTCCGGTAAACACTTTCTTAATCTCAGCGTCTCTTTCCTGTTTTACTTTCACCAACTGCTCACTCATCGGATATAATTCCTTGATCTCCTCAGCAGAAGGTACCTGACAAATGTAATGTAAACTCATAATTCAAGCTCTCCTTTGTATATGTTCTCTCAATTCTATTTGGTAGTTTAGCACGTTAAAGTCTAAAAGTCAACTGTTTGATACAGAAAATATCGAAACAGAATATTTCTTAATACATATGAATATGTCAGCAACGTCTTATTTTCTTGTGCATATAAGGGCAGAAC
>JBNMIW010000341.1:0-2321 GCA_050873485.1 Lachnospiraceae bacterium
GATGTACAAACTATGAAGCCAGACGCATGGCGATGGAACGTGTGTACAAGGAGCTGCTGAAATACCAGAATAACAGATCATTGAAAAAAAGACATGACAGAGTAGTGAAGCAGATGGGATGGCAGAGTAATGTCACGTATGCTTAAAAGGGGGCTTTTTTATGAACTGGATACCGACCATTGAAGTAGAAAATAATCAGGGGATTCGGGAGATGAATCTGATGACAAGACATCTGATGAATCGAAGAATCTTCCTGAATGATAGAATAGATGCCAATATGGCAAACAGCATTGTCTCACAGATTATGTATTTGAGAGATGAAAGCGATAAACCAATTGAAATGATTATCAACAGCCCGGGAGGTAGTATAACCGACGGCTTAATTATATATGATGTAATTCAGAACCTGGATGTAGAACTGAATATGTACTGTACAGGGATTGCTGCAAGCATGGCAGCAATTCTGCTGGCAGGAGGACAGAAGGGACGGAGATTTATCCTTCCGCACAGCAAGGTGATGATCCATGAACCGCTTCTCTCTGAGGGCGTAGGAGGATCAGCGTCATCCATTAAAAATATATCGGACTCGCTGCTTCGGACCAGAAAGATGGTAAATGCCATTCTGGCAAAGCATACGGGAAAGTCGATTGCCGCAATCAACAAGGCAACCTCTTATGATCATTATATGGATGCACAGGAGAGTATAAAATTTGGAATCTGCGACAAAGTGTGTGACAACATCGTAAGCTTGCTGTCTGCATAGAGGGAAAAGGGGGAAGTTGATATGGAGAAGGAAAGAAAAACATTTCAGCCAGGAGAACTGATTCTGGGCGAAGATAGATATTACAGTATGGATGATTTCGCAACAAAGGTTAACAATAACGTACTTGTTGTTGGAACATCCGGGGCAGGAAAAACAAGAAGCGTTGTAACTCCGAACCTGCTTCAGGCAACCGGAAGTTATGTTGTTTCAGATCCGAAAGGGAATCTGTATAAGCAATATGGACGTTATCTGGAATCGAAAGGATACAAGGTACGAAAGCTTGACCTGAAAGATCTGAAACATTCAACGCATTATAATTTTATGAGATACATCAGATCCGAACAGGATATTGTGAAGGTTTCCCACATATTGGTATATGAGCTTAGCAATGGAAGGGAAAGAACGATGGATCCTTTCTGGGATGAATCAACGTGCTTGCTGCTTCAGGCTCTTATGGCATATGTGATTATGTACACGCCGGAGGAACAACATGTGTTTTCCAATGTGCTGCAGATGTTGACAGCAATATCTGTGGATGAGGGAAGATCAAGTTGGAAGAATGCAATTGATGAGATCTTTGAGAGGCTGGAGACGGATGATCCAGGCAGCTTTGCACTGAAGCAATATAAGAAATTCCGTCTGGCGGCAAGCAGAACCCTCAAGTCAATCTTGATTGCGCTGGCGGCGAAGACAGTTATATTTGACATGCCGGAATTAAAAAAGATCATGGCAGATGATGAAATAAAGATAAGAGAGATTGGACTTGAAAAGACGGCGGTGTTTGTATGTGTGTCTGACACCGATCGTTCTCTTGATTGTATTGCCAATTTGTTCTTCTCACAGGCAATGAATGTGCTCTGCGATATCGCCGATGAATACGGGTATCAGAACCGGCTCCCTGTACCTGTAAGATTTATTCTGGATGATTTTGCAACTAATGTTCATATTGATGAGTTCCCAAGGATGATTTCCAGTATCCGGTCAAGAGGAATATCGGCGATGCTGATGATTCAGGCAGAGGCTCAGCTGGCAGATTATTATGAGAGCAACGCCGGAACTGTCATCAGCAATTGCGACACATATGTGTATATGGGTACAAATGATCTGGCAACTGCAAAGAATATCGCAACCAGGCTGGATGTGCCATTGAAGAAGGTATTATATATGCCGGTTGGAACCAGCTATATATTCCGAAGGGGATCAGAACCACAGCAAAGCCGGAATTTTGATTTAGATTTGCATATGAAGGAACTGCTGGGAACAAATAAATGCCTTGAGGAAACCCCGACAACAAGCTATAATAAGGATTGTGATTGCGAAATGGAATCAACCGAAAAAAAATGATGGAGGGGCATACATATGAGCGTGAAGATTGTAGGATTGGATGAGTCGGGAAAGTTTGAAAAACGAGACGAAGATGATACACGTTTTGTTGGAGGGTATACATTAAATTTAGATGATGAAGGGGAAAATGCGAGAAGTGAATTAAAGACAGAAGTCAAAAAACTGTTAAAAACTGCTTGCAAGGTATTTAATCGTTGTGCGCATCGTTCCGCAA
>JBNMIW010000342.1:0-2316 GCA_050873485.1 Lachnospiraceae bacterium
ACACAAGAATGGATATGTCCTTTCTCACATCTGCAATCTCTTCCATATATTTGTGATATTCTTTTTCAAAATGTTCCTTATGGCTCTTTGCAACTGCCAATGCAACATTTCCTTCCTCCGCAACATGCGAAAGCCGTTCTACCTCTTCCTGTTTCGCCTGAAACGCTTTCTCTTTCTGATCTAATTGTCTCCGGATGTCTGCCAGTCTGCGGTCATCCATCTGTTTCCTGGTATAAGCATATGTGTGTAATTTGGCAAGCTGATCGGTATTGGAATCCATTGATGCATCGATCATCGCCTGATTCTCATCCATCTGCGCCTTGTCTTTCAGGTAACGCAGATAATCATTGATACTCTCTTTCAGATCAAGTTCCTGTTTTGCGATTGTAAGTTCCTGTTCGGCCTGATTCACATATTTCAAAAGCCCCTGCATTTCTTCCCGAACCCGTAAAAGATCATACTGATCCCGGACAATCTTAAGTCCCTCTATTCGTTTCTTCTCAAACAACTGACGCTTGTCATACGCTTCCTTTTTCTCTTCCATGGCAGCGATCTCTGCCTCTCCCTGCTCCCTTAAATGTTCGCCGGTTGCATAGACATCCGCAAGCGTTCTTGTAACTTTATCTTTTTCTTCATACAAAGAAAGAAAAGAAGACACTCTTCCCTCTAATAAATGCATGAGTTCCGTTTCTTTATCATAATTGGCAATCTCACTCTTTTTGCGTGAAAGTTCCACAAGCTTATCCTTGATATCTAACAGCGTCTTTGCCATATCCTCATTGACATCATTTTGTTCCGTCTTTACTAAAAATGCCTTCTCGATAATCTCCTCGATCAGAAGATCCTCTACCACTTTCCGCGTAGTCTTATAATGTGTCTCAAAATATGTCCGGACATGTCCCTCTGTCTTGTTAATTCCACGGATAATCTCCCACTGGCTTTCAAACAAACCATACCGGCTGATAAAACGCTGGTACTCACCCTTTCGTTCAAATACATATACCTTCAGGTTCAAGTTGCGTCTTGCAAGATCCTTCAGATAATTCTTCAGCCCACTATAAGTAATCCTCTCTTTACTATTTTGTAAAGGAAGATTCACAATATCATTATCATTATAATCCCGATAAAAAATGCAGTAGTTAAAATATTCTATTGATGCACTGTCTCTTGTTACATTCTGTTCCTGTGCCGTCTGTTCAGCTCCCGGCAGTGCTATTTGATCTGCATCACTGTCTTTTGCTTTTCTGGCACAAAATCCGGTTGTCATATACCGGAATCCTTCTTTGATGTCTTTGTCATCTAATTTCCACTCAACAAGAGAATGAATCGTTGTGTTCCCTCCGCCATTCCGAAACAGTTTCTCGATCGGCTGTTTCTCATCTAATGTACAATTGGGAATCAGATTCTGCAGCAAAAGAAGCATCAATACACTTTTACCGCCACCATTTGCAAGATCATATAATGTATTCTTTCCATACATACGCATGGAAAAATCATCATAGCCTTGTGTTCCAAAATTATATTTTACATTATTTACTCGAATTCGATTAATATTAGGCATGTGGTTCCTTTCTTTGCGCAGATAATATATCATATATCTGACCGCGATATTCTTCAAAGTAATGTTCTACGATTGCTTTGAATCGATCGGTTGGATAATAACGTTTATTAACTTCTACAAATAATTTCTCGCCAACTAAAAAATTGAACGTCAGCTTTACGAAACTGATCTTCGAGGCACGGGAGGCACGAATCTCCTCCTGATTCTCGTTACTGCTTGCAGGAAGTTCATCCCACAGCAATGCAATCGTACGAAAACTCTGTTCCTGTTCATTGTCTGTATCATATACCGCAATGTCTTTCGTATAGACAGACAACGCCTTGGTTATCTCATCACAGACGTCTTCTAAACGGATATACTCCTTAAACTGATAGGAGGCAGAATCCGAATAAAATGACAACAATATCTCATACATAATAAAATAACACAAATACAGCTCTTTATTATATCGCAGATTCATTGCACGTTTTAATTCTTCATTCGAATAGCCAAAGATCCGATTGCCTTCTCCTGCCGACAAAAACAGACTTTCCTTATATTCATATATATTCAGATTCAATTTTTTCAAAATTACACCGACAATCTCATATACCTCGGCATTGCCATAATAATCATCATACAGGCTGCCGTTTGTTCCGCCCCGCTTGATCTCTTCGCCTGTGATCAGCTTCGCATAGATATCGGTTGCCTTTTCTAAATTCTTCATTTCCATAATATTTCATATCCTTATGTTTATTAATCTATCTCATGCATTC
>JBNMIW010000343.1:0-2311 GCA_050873485.1 Lachnospiraceae bacterium
AAAGACAGAGATATCGCAATGGTATTCCAGAACTACGCATTATATCCACATATGACCGTATTTGACAATATGGCATTCGGATTAAAATTAAGAAAAGTTCCTAAGGATGAAATCAAGAAAAAAGTAGAAGAAGCTGCTAAGATCCTTGACCTTGAGAAATTATTAGACCGTAAACCAAAGGCTTTATCCGGTGGACAGAGACAGCGTGTTGCTATGGGACGTGCTATCGTTCGTAATCCTAAGGTATTCCTTATGGACGAACCTCTTTCAAACTTGGATGCAAAATTACGTGTGCAGATGCGTTCTGAGATCGCTTCCTTACATAACAGATTAAAAGCTACTATCATCTATGTAACACATGATCAGACAGAAGCTATGACATTAGGTACCAGAATCGTTGTATTAAAAGATGGTGTTATCATGCAGGTTGATTCTCCACAGAAATTATACAATGAGCCTAACAACTTATTCGTAGCAGGATTCATCGGATCTCCACAGATGAACTTCATCGATGCTGTATGTAAAGTAGAAGGCGAGAGAGTAACTCTTAACTTTGAGAAGACATCTGTTGTTCTTCCTCCAGCAAAAGCTAAGAAATTAATCGATGGCGGATACAACGGAAAGACAGTTGTTATGGGTATCAGACCAGAAGATATCGGAGATTCCCAGATCGAGATCGAAGCTCACAAAGATGCAGTATTCGAGACAGACGTAACTGGATACGAGTTATTAGGTTCTGAAGTATTATTATACTTCAACGTAGCTGGAACAGGTATGACAGCAAAAGTTGATTCCAGAACAACAGCTCGTATGGGTGATCATATCACATTAGCAATCGATCCAGAGAAGATTCACTGCTTCGATAAAGAAACTGAATTGACAATTACCAACTAATTCGGTAAAATTAAATAAGCTCAACAATGAAACTGGGTGCAGCGTTTGTACCCAGTTTTTCTGTTGTCGGAGATTTATTTTTTCATATAACAGGAAATAAAGATTGCAAAACAAACATGTGTTCTATATAATAAATAACGAAAGGAATGGGGCGTATGATATCAAACCATAAGATACAGACTGCTTTGGATGAGATCAAGGAGATTTCCAAGATCGATCTGGCATTATATTCAGAGAAAGGAAAACAGGTTGCGGCTACTTTTGAACCGGAAGGCGATATGGAAGAAGCAGTGACCTCATTTGCAACATCAATGGCAGAGAGCCAGATGCTGTCCGGTTGTCATTTCTTTAAAGTAATGGTAGAGGGTGAAGTGGAATATATTCTTCTGACCAAGTCATCTGCAGAAGATGCCTATATGGTAGGACGGCTGGCAGTCTGCCAGATAAGAAATCCTGCAGCCGCTTATATGGAGCAGTTTGACCGCAATAATTTTATGCAGAATATCCTGCTGGGAAATATGCTCGTGGTGGACATGTACAATAAAGCACAGAAGCTGCATATTGAACAGGCAGAACGTGTTGTGTTCGTGATTGAGATTGACGGCAAGAAAGATTCCGCAGCGATGGAGACCGTTAAGAATCTGTTTGTGACCAAGACCAGAGACTATGTGACAGAGGTGGACGAGCAGAGCATTGTCTTGATCAAAGATACCAGAGACATGAGAGAGGATGAAGAACTCCAGACGCTGGCAAGTATGATTGTGGATAATATGCACACTGAGGCGATGGTGAAAGTGCGTGTAGGCTATGGAAACCGTGTGCATAATCTGCAGGATATTGCCAAATCCTATCAGGAAGCCAAGATGGCATTAGAAGTCGGAAGAATCTTTTATGCAGAGCGGGAGACGATCGCGTACAGCCTGCTTGGAATCGGACGTCTGATCTATCAGCTTCCGATGAGTTTATGTGAGATGTTTATCCATGAAGTGTTCGGGGATGAAGTGCCGGATATTTTTAATGAAGAGATTAATACAACCATCCAGAAGTTTTTTGAAAACAATCTGAATATCTCAGAGACAGCCAGACAGTTATATGTGCACCGGAATACATTAGTATATCGTCTGGAACGTTTAGAGAAGGCAATCGGATTAGATATCCGTAAGTTTGATGACGCGATGACCTTTAAGATCGCGATGATGGTCATTGCACATATGAACCAGCAGAAGGTAGAAGAGTAGGGCAGATTCAAAAGGATCGTATGACAGGAATCTGAAAGCTCGTGACAGAGCATAGGAAAAGAAATGAAGTGAGGTAAGAAATGGCAGGTTATGATGAGCACAGCATATCGGTTTTAGAAGGGTTAGAAGCAGTTCGGAAAAGACCGGGAATGTATATCGGAAGTGTTTCCAGAAAGGGA
>JBNMIW010000344.1:0-2311 GCA_050873485.1 Lachnospiraceae bacterium
ACGCCGGATGTTCGGCACAGTAATCGGGATGTCTTTCATTATGCACTCTGGTCGGTTTGGTCGAGGCACTTTCCATGCCACCTGCCACAATTACATCGGCCAGACCTGCCTCAATCTTGGCTGCTGCCATGGCAATTGCCTCTAAACCGGATCCGCACTGCACATCCACTGTAATACCGGCTATCTTCTGTGGATATCCAGCTTCCAGCAAAGCCAGCCTCGCCACATTTCCGCCACCACCTATGCCATTACCGGCAATCACCATATCAATATCCTCTACCGGTATATTACAGCGTTTCGGAATCTGTCTCAGCACATGTGCGCCTAACTGTTCTGCACTCACATTGCGGTACATTCCACCTTCTACTCCTATGTAAGTTCTAAGTCCTCCAACAATTCCAACGTGTTCCATATTCCATACCTTTCCTCTCGCATTCATGCTTCCTATGCCATTGTATCATCGAACGGGCTTGCTCCTGCTTCATTATGCATGCTTCATACACCATCTCGTCTATCGACTCGATGATGTACATTCGTCAAATACAGATTTTCGTACAAGCACGAATCTGTACCTGGTTCATTGTATACACAAAAGAAGAAGCCCCTCGTAATCCTATCCTCTTTGGAGCTCCTTCTTCTCATCTTTTTACTCTTGCATGATATTATACTTCTTCCACTTTCTTCTTGCCGCCACGTCCCATACTGTCTTCCATTGCATAGAACGCTACCTGAATTGGCTTTGCAATCAGAACCGCAGCAATACACTTCACAATATCCAACGGAATAAATGGTACAAATCCTGCAAAGAACGCAGCCTTCCATGTCATTCCTGCCGCAAACTTCATCCATACAAATCCGGCCCCGTCAATAATCGGAATACCAATCAGGATTGCCACAAGTGCATAACGCACGATATTGTACTTCTTACCACGCAACCATGCGATCAATACAACCGCCACGATGAATCCTATAAAGTATCCGCCCGCCGGACCAAACATCTTACCAGGACCCGATGCACCACCATATACCGGTGCACCAACTACACCCAGCAGCCAATAACAAAGCAGCGTAATAAATGCCTCTAACGGTGACAAGGTCAAAGCAACCAGGTTGACTGCCAATGTCTGTCCTGTGATCGCCGCCTCTGAAAATGGTAACGGAATGCGCAAGTAAGATGCTGCACTTACAAATGCTACCATCAATGCAATTTTCGTAATCTGTGGGGTTGATAATTTCTTCTTATCCATATCTTTCTCCTTACTCAACACGTTTGTGAATTGTGAAATAGGTGGTGTCTGTCACAACAAGCCGTACACTGTCATCCAGTACTTCAATCTGACAGCACACACCCACCGGCAACGGCCGATGAAATACCGTCTCATAGCTTGCATATTCTGTGAAAAATCCTTGCAACAGTTTCCGACTTTGCAACTCATACAAGATATACAATCCCGGAACGATTGCATTCCTGCCACGATGGGTCGGGTTCGTATCCTGTACCAGATTCAGGTAATGGTCAACCTGTTCCTGTGCAATCGTTATCGTGCCGTCCGCATCCAAATGATTCTCTGGCATTCTTTGCATAAGATCACACATCGTTGCCTCCTGATCCGGACACTTCTTAGAAACTTCTCTCTGTTCTCTCGGCTTCCATAATGTAATCTGCAGAAATCCCGTCTCATTCTTATCCGGATTCTTTCCCGTCACCCGGATCACCGCATAGCCCGGTCTTTGCCTGATCATTGCTGCATCCACATAAGCATATTCACCGCTTATATTCCACAACACCTTTGCAATCACATAACCATCAAACATGCCATCATTGTATGCTGCTAATGCCTTTACCAGTTGTAAGAAACCGTTCAGTTTTCGCACCTCCCGTTCAAATGTCAACCAATTTCAATTACATCGGTTAACATTCATCCGGTTAAGAATACCCGACTTTTTCCAAAATGTCAACCCATTTATTAAAAAAGAGTTAACAATCCGTATTTGATAACGAATCGTTAACTCTGATATCTAATCCTGTGCCACTACTTCCTTATAAAATTCCGTAATATCCTTTCGCTGTTCCTTTGTATAAGCAATTGCCGTTCTTGGATGCTGATTTAAAATACCCGTCAACATATATTGCAGATCATATCCCCATACTGTTCCCTGCTCCTTCAACGGCTGCATATATTCTTCTATAAATTGTAATACCGGATACAAATTATACTTCGGATTACGTAAAAATCCCAATAATAGCTCCATGGCACAATTACCTGCTCCACGTCCCATAGCCATGTAAGTTGCATCCAACCAATCAACT
>JBNMIW010000345.1:0-2306 GCA_050873485.1 Lachnospiraceae bacterium
ATTGGAAGAGTTCTATTCCAATGGGTATGCAAAGGCAAGTCTCAGGACGATCTGCAACCGAGCAGGAGTTACGACCGGAGCAATGTATTTTTCCCTTGAGAATAAGGAGGCATTATTTCGGGCAATCCTGCAACCGTTAGTAGAAAGCTATGAGAAGATGCTGGCAAGATGTATGCAGATTGAGTTAGAGGATTCGTCAGAAGGTGCAGATGTGGATGTGTTGTTGATGCAGTTCATCTTAAGGCACAAGAAAGAAGCCATTGTTATCATGGAGAAGGCGCAGGGAAGCTGCTACGAGGGATTCCGGGATCGAATCGAGCAGATGATGCAGCAGTCGTTTCAGACCTATTATCAGAGCAGGTTAGGAACACCGCCGGACATGAGATTGATCAGGATATTGGCAAAGCAGCGGTTAGATAGCTGTTTGGAGATTGTGAAAGAGGATTATGATATGGAATACAGTTTGTATCTGGTAAAACAGGTCGGCATATATGCTGAGGGTGGAACAGACAGATTAATAGAGAGTTTAAGAAAGCTTCACAGCAATTAGCTGTGGAGCTTTTTCTATAACATAACATTTTATAACAAACGTTACGGTGGAAAGGATGACAAGATGATGAAAGAAAAAGTAAATGTAACAGGTGTACCGGAGACTATGATTCAGACCTTATATGCGAGAGCGAAGGAATCAATGAAACCGAACCCAAAGATCAAAGATGATATGGCGGCAGAAATTGTATCTCAATTAGATTATGATTTCTCCAATGCAGATAAAGACAGTGCAATGTCATCTGGTGTGATTGCCAGAACGATTGTGTTAGATGAGATGGTAGGGAAGTATTTGAATGCACACCCGAAAACAGTTGTTGTGAATATTGCCTGTGGTATGGATACAAGATGTTACCGTATGAAAGGGAAATATCTGCGCTGGTACAATGTAGATCTGCCAGAGACAATGGAGGTGCGCGAGCGTTTTCTGACAGAAGATGGGCCAATCTATCAGATTGCCAAATCTGCAATGGATGCTTCGTATGTAGATGATATTACATATGAGGGAGAGGACGTGTTAGTTGTCATTGAAGGACTTTCCATGTATCTAAAGGAGGCAGATATCCGACAGATCTTTACGATTATTGATCAGGCATTTCCGAAAGCAATGGTGCTGATCGAGGTTATGTCTCCATTTGTAGTCAAGCATGTAAAGGAGAAGTCGATCGAGGGAAGTAATGCCAAATTCACCTGGGGTATTAAGAATGGCAAGCTATTGGAGCAGATGGTTCCTTCCTTTACATACAAGAAGGAAGTCAGCTTAGTAGAAGGTATGAAAAAACTTATGCCAATCTATTATGTGATCGGAAAGATTCCGGCAGTCCGAAACATATCCAACCGGATCGTTGTGATGGAGAAGAAATAGAGTTATATATTTTTATTGGAAAGTTTCTTTCTATAATCTCTTGGAGAACAGAGATTTTTTTCACGGAAGCATTTTCCAAAATATGCCTGTTGATTAAATCCGCACATATCAGAAATATCGCATATGGGAAGGTCTGTGCATTCGAGAAGTTCAGCAGCTTTGGAAAGGCGGTAGTCCATGAGATACCGGTAGGGCGTTGTTTGCATCGTAATTTTGAAACAGCGCAAAGCTTCCGAGTTGCTGATTCCCGCACTTGCGGATAATTCCGTCAAGGATATATTTTCACTATAGTGTTTCTCTATAAAATGCAGCATATAGCGCATTCGCACAGATACTGCATTTTCTGTGGATATTTTGGTTCTATCCACATTTTTCAATAGAATTAGCCAAAGATTGCATATGTTAGATAAGACTTCATAGTAATAAAAGTCGGATTTGTTGTGCTCTAGAAAAAACAAGTTATGTAATATATTCAAAGCATTCTGACACCATGTAATATCGCTGGATAAAGGAATCAGAGATATTGCATGGTTATCTGTGATGGAGGGGATAAGTCTTGTGACAGGACTTCCCGGATAGAAAGCGATAAGCCGCTCCGGAAAAATAAAACATTTATATTCACAGTTATCAATCTTATCTATCATATGTACTACATTTTTATTAATGAATATCCCTTCGCCGGCTGAGAGCTTCTCTTCGGTGTCTAATGTTCTGACACAAATGGTTCCAGATAATACATACACAAATTGAAGATCGGTATGCCAATGATATACCCGAAATCCGGGGGTTAATGGTGTTGCTGCGTTATTCTTAACACTTAAGACAAGATACGGAAAATCTGTCGTTTCATTTAGATTAACAGAATTGATATATTTCATGACATCCTCCATTG
>JBNMIW010000346.1:0-2304 GCA_050873485.1 Lachnospiraceae bacterium
TATTCTTGTTCTTGGTTCCTTTCGATAACACCATCTCCGTCTTAAGATTCAATATATTTACCAGCAGATATCTCTTATCATCTTCCAGACGCGGAATCTCTAAAATATACGGTGTATGTTCTAATTGAATCGGAAGAAACGAATATAATGTATCCTGATTCGGTTTGTACATTCTTCTTTCTGCTTCAATGAATCTCCGATTATGCCGTAGTGTGGTATAAAACTCCCGGCTGCCACTTGTCATCGCATCCGCCCACACAATTGTAAATGCATATTCATATAACTCCTGTGCCATCTTTCTCTCTGTCAAAGTCTCCTTCACTTTCATCCCTCTTTTCTATTCTCATTTTCTATGCGTATCCAAGGTGTTAATGCGGTAAACAGAACTCCAATTCCCCAATCCATCAATACGCCTACCAGACCGACTACGATCATACAAACGATCACAACGTTGGATTGCATATTACTTCGTGCCGAACTCATTCGGTATCCTATACCGCTTGTCGCCGCAATTAACTCTGCTGCCACAACCGCCATCCACGATCCACCTAATCCCAATCGTAATCCAACCAGAATTTGCGGAATTGCATGTGGCAAATATACCTTGATAAACGTCTTCCATTTTCCAAGCTTATAAAGTCTTGCAACTTCTATGTATCCCTTCGGTGTACTCTCAATTCCGCTTTGTGTATTGACAAGTATCTGAAAGAACGCGACTAACACAATGATGACAACTTTTGATGCTTCACCAATTCCACACCATAAAATGATCAGCGGAATCCATGCAATCATTGGTATCTGACGAATCACCGTAATAATCGGAACAAACAATTCTTTTACCGGTCGGTACATACCGAATAAAGATCCGAGTGTCACTCCCAAAACAATGGATATACAATATCCTTTCAGAACCCTCGATATGCTTACCGCAATGTCATTTTCTAACTGTCCACTCTTTAACATTTCCAAAAATGTCTGCCCTACATCCGGTATGGTCGGAAGAATTCCTTTCGGAATTGCCATATATGTTGTTGTATAAAACCATATCGCTATGATAATAACCGGTATCACTAACGCTAATATTGTTTTTCGAACTACTGTATTCATATGCTCTCCTTTCCTCCACTATATCTGATATTCAATCGGATATTGTTCTTCGTAATCACTGTCCGAATCCTCAAACAGATACCCGTATATTTTTTTCTTTACATAGTTAAAATCTTCACTGTTCCGTCGTCTCGCTGCGGCACTCACCGAAATGATCTCCTTGATCTCACCCGGTCTGGCACTCATCACAACGATCCGGTTACCAAGTACAATCGCCTCATCAATATCATGTGTAACCATGACCATTGTCGTTCCCTGCTCCCGTTGAATCTGCAGGATCTCTTTTTGCATCTGAATTCTTGTCAATGCATCCAACGCGCCAAATGGTTCATCTAACAAAAGTATTGTCGGATTGTTTGCCAGTCCTCTTGCAATTGCTGCTCTTTGCGACATTCCACCGGATAATTGACTCGGATAACTATTTTCAAAACCGTGAAGTCCAACCATGTCAATATGCTTTTGCACCTGCTCAGCTCTCTCTTCCTTTGATAAATGCCCTAATCCAAATCCTACATTATCCTTTATCTTCAACCACGGAAGCAACCGATGATCCTGAAACACCATTCCACATCGAGGTCCCGGTCCGACCACTGCATGACCATTTCGTTCTACCGTTCCATCTTCATATCCGACCAATCCACACATGATCTTTAATAAGGTACTCTTACCACAACCACTGTGTCCTACGATCGTGACAAACTCACCTTTTTCAATCTGCAATGTGATGTCTCTCAACACTTCCATTGGTTGTTTGTCCACGATGAACTGTTTGTTCAAATGTTCCACATTAATGATATACTTCTTTGGGATCTTCTCTATCTCACCCATGCTGTCATCCCTCCTTTATCCGGAACCATTTCTTCGTTCCTGCTATGTCCTGCACTTTATCACACGAATCCCTAAGAAGAAACCGTTATGAGTGAAAACGTTTTCAAGTAAAGAGAGCAAATATGCACTTTTTCATGGATTTTTTCACGATATGAATAGATTTTCTTGGATTTTCACCCCAAATTAAACGTTTTCCCGAAAACGTTATCACCCTTGCACAGCGTAAGTGGACGGACGTGTGAGGGCACATGCGAAAGAGTATGAATAAGCCATGTATGCTTATCTTTATGGTACGCAGGCACGTTTGCACTTATACTGCCTACGCAGCGGTGCTAGGTTCGTAAAAACCTCACCAAGCACCGGCGTAGA
>JBNMIW010000347.1:0-2303 GCA_050873485.1 Lachnospiraceae bacterium
AGATATGTATGGCTTCGTAAAGAAAACATTATGGACATCCATAATGGAAAGACTATGCTCACATTTCTTGATTCCAATAAGGATTATAAGCTGTATGACAGCCAGAATCGTGTTGTAACAACACAGAAGGGAACAGAGCTTTATACGCATTATGATAAGGTGGAGGCATCTGTCAGGGAGCGTTATGAGAAAGTCCAGAAACAGCAGAAAAAGACCACGCAGAAGAAAACAGTCACTACCAAGAAAGCGAGGTAGTTTCATATGCAGACAACAAAGAAAAAACCATCACTGATATTCATTCTTGTGGGTGCAATATTAGCAGGGTGTCTTGGTTATCTGATAAATGGTGCGTGGTCGGAGGGAGTGGCGTTTAATGAATTTATGAACAGATTCAATGAAGTATGTGCTGCTCCCTTTGCAAACTATTACAATACGAATACTATAAAAGCGGTAGCCATTGCATTAGGTATCTATGCGATGGCTATTGTTATGTATTACACCAGTCAGAGAAACTATATGCCAGGCAAGGAATTTGGTACAGCGAGATTTGAAAATCCAAAGCAGGTCAATAAGATACTGGCGGATAAGGACGAGAATTTCAATCGAATACTAAGCCAGAATGTGAAGATGTCACTTGATTTCAGAAGGCTGAAGCTCAATGGCAATATTCTTATCTGTGGTGGTTCCGGTGCCGGTAAGACATTTTATGAGGTAAAGCCGAATCTGATGCAGATGCCGCATAACTGTTCTTTTATCTGTACTGATCCAAAAGGTGAGATTCTTAGAAGCTGCGGGCAGATGTTAAAGAATAACGGATACAATGTGAAGGTCATCAATCTGTTAGAGATGGATAAGTCGGACTGTTATAATCCGTTTTCCTATATCAGAGAGGAAACAGATGTGGTAAAACTTATTACCAATCTTATCAGTAATACCACACCAAAGGGTTCTACTCCAAGTGATCCATTCTGGGAGAAAGCAGAAGGATTATTTTTACAGTCAATCTTTTATTATGTGTGGCTTGAAGTGCAGCCGGCAAAGAGAAACTTTGAAACAGTATTGAAGCTTCTTGGAGAAGCAGAAGTGACAGAACAGGGTAAGGCATCGAAACTTGATGTGCGTATGAAGTTCTTAGAGGAGAGTTCTCCACTTGGAGCCAATCATCCGGCAGTAAAGCAGTACAACAAATGTATGCGAGGTGCAGGAGATACAGTACGTTCCATTATTATCAGTGCCAACTCAAGACTTGCGTTCTTAGAGAATAAGCAGGTCTTACGACTTCTTTCTAAGGATGAGCTGAACCTATCCGATATAGGTATTGGAGTCAATGGTGATGGCGAAACAAAGACAGCACTGTTTTGTGTCATACCGGATAGTGATAAATCTTATAACTTTATTATTGGTATGCTTTATACGCAGATATTTCAGGAATTGTACTATCAGGCGGACTTTAACTGTGGTGGCAGACTCCCGATTCATGTGACTTTTATGTTAGACGAATTTGCGAATGTTGCATTGCCGGATGGCTATTGTTCGCTGTTATCAACAATGCGAAGCAGGGAGATTTCAAGTATTATTATCATACAGAACTTTGCACAGCTAAAGGCACTTTTTGAAGATACGTGGGAAACAATCCCCGGCAACTGCGATACTTTCATCTATCTTGGAGGTAACGAGCAGAGTACGCATAAGTATGTATCAGAGCTGCTTGGAAAAGGAACGATTGATAAGAAGTCAAGCGGTGAGACTAAGGGCAGACAGGGAAGTTCGTCAAGGAATTATGATGTGTTAGGTCGAGAACTTTTCACACCGGATGAGGTCCGAAAACTGGATAATAAGAAGTGTATTATCTTTATCCGTGGTTTTGATCCTATCATGGATAATAAGTTTGTACCATTCAGTCATCCAATGTTTAACCAGACAGCAGATGGAAAGGGCAAGCCGTATGTTCACGAGATAAGAGGAGCAGATAATCTGATAGGTCCCCCATTTGAGATTTTATCGGATAAGGCAGTCAGGCATTATGAGAAGATGAAGGATAAGGGGGAGAATGTATATATAGATACGCTTACCTATGATGAATTTATGATGCTTGGGGATACAGAACTAAACAGAAGATTCTCCATGCAGGATGAGGCAGAGCAGAAAGCAAAGATTGACAGAGAACAGGCAAATGAGCTTGAGTATGTCGATGAATCGCAGAAAGCAGATAGTACAGCAACTGCCAGTGGCTCTAGTGGAAATGCTGGTGGTAAGCCTGTAAGAAATCCTGAAAGGGAAAAGCCTAAGTGGGAAGATACCAT
>JBNMIW010000348.1:0-2283 GCA_050873485.1 Lachnospiraceae bacterium
CGGGTTACCTTGAAAGCAGTCTTCTTAATTGTCTCACAAAGAATCTCGAAGTTCTGTCCACGCACCTGCTCCAAAGCACGTTTTACTACACCGGGACCGGATACACCGACATTGATGATACGGTCTGCCTCAGTTACACCATGGAATGCACCTGCCATAAATGGGTTATCATCCGGAGCGTTACAGAATACAACAAACTTAGCCGGTCCGATACAGTCACGGTCAGCAGTAAGCTCTGCACTTTCCTTTACAATCTCACCGATCAATTTGACAGCATCCATATTGATACCAGTCTTGGTAGAACCGACATTGACACTACTACATACAAACTCGGTCACATTCAATGCTTCCGGAATAGAACGGATCAACATCTCATCATATGGTGTCATTCCTTTCGAAACCAAAGCAGAATATCCACCGATAAAATTCACTCCAACGGTCTTAGCTGCCCGGTCTAATGTCTTGGCAATCTCAATATAATCTGCACTGGACTTACAGCAAGAACTTCCTACCATAGCAATCGGAGTTAAAGAAATACGTTTGTTTACAATCGGAATACCAAATTCTGTCTCTAATTCTTTACCTACCTTTACCAAATCCTTTGCAGATGTAGTGATCTTATCATATACTTTATCACATGTGGTCTTCAGATCATCTGTAATGCAATCCAACAAAGAGATACCCATAGTGATCGTACGCACATCTAAGTTCTCCTCATGAATCATTGCATTTGTTTCCATTACTTCACTAATATTAATCATATGTCTTCCCTCTTACTATCTCTAGATTAAGGTCTGCAAAATGCTTCGCGCTTTGCAAACTAATATCTATTTATTTTTTATAATCTATGCATCATATCAAAGATATCTTCCTGCTGCAATGTGATCGTTACTCCGATCTCATCTCCGATCTTCTTAAGTTCAGATGCAATCGCTGCAAAATCTTTGTCCGATTCCTGAATATTTACAATCATGATCATATTAAACCAATCCTGAACAATCGTCTGTGCAATATCTAAGATATTGATCTGATTTTCTGCAAGATACTGGCATACATGAAAAATAATACCTACTTTGTCCTTACCTACTACTGAAATTACTGTCTTCTTCATAATATCGTTCTCCTCGTATAAGTTCTGGGTATATAGTGTACCCGATATGTATATTCAAGGTGGATTATCAAACACTGCGTCACAGCCTTTGAACACCAACCTTCACATGCGATCTCTCTATGTTTAACACTCAATCACAGGGGAACATTGTTCCCTATTTGCTACCATCAGGTTAAAATCCCGGTAATCATTGCTATAAGCATTTCCAAGAAGTTCATCCTTCACTGCCTCAAATGCAAGCTCCGGATAATTATTCTCCTTACTTAAATGTCCGAGATATATTCCTTTTATATGATCATTCAGCAATGCTCTCACAAGCTGTCCGCCCCGTTCATTGGATAAATGACCTCTTTTGCTAAGAATACGCTGTTTCAACGGGTACGGATAAGGTCCCACTTCTAACATGCGTATATCATGGTTTGCCTCGATCAACATGGCATCTGCTCCGGACAACGCATCCACGATATGGTCATCATAATCCCCAAGATCCGTTGCAATGGCAACCTTCTTCTCTTCATTCATCAATGTATAACAGACCGGATCGGCTGCATCATGCCAGGTGCTGATCGGTTTGATCCACATATCATTGATCTGAAAACTCTGTTCCGGTTCCACACCATGAAACAAACTCATATCAACTTTGCCAAGGCTTTTATACTGTGCTACCGCTTCTAACGTCTTCGGCGTTCCATACACCGGAATTCCAAATTTTCGAAGGATCACACCTAATCCGGCAATATGATCACTATGTTCATGTGTGATTAAAATGCCGTCAATCTCTTCCGGTTTGATCTCAACCTTTGTAAGTGCCTCTATGATCTTCTTTGCACTGACTCCGACATCTACAAGGATATGTGTCTGATCTGATCCTACATAGATGGAATTGCCACTGCTTCCACTATATAAACTGCATAGTCTCATTTGTAATCTCCTAGTTCAAACATTCGGACATAGTATAGCACACTTTATGGAATTTCGAAAGAAATTTATACAACATATTGATAAGTTTGCAAATCGTCACTTCTTTTTTGAAATCAGATCCAACAATGTCGCATATATTTTCGGTTCCACCTTATGCTCTAACAACACACGGAATCCTTCCGGAATCTTGTCCGCAATATCATATGTATTACCCGCAATCACAGCATCCCCGGTAATCACCTGTTCCACAA
>JBNMIW010000349.1:0-2251 GCA_050873485.1 Lachnospiraceae bacterium
CAACAGTACCGGAAACTACAGTTAAATCTGTTTCTCCTGCACCGGCAGCTATACAGGAAAATGATCGTAAACAGCCGGAAATCATAAGTCCGGTCGAAGAACATATGGAAACCGTGACACCGGAACAGCCGAAACCGGTTATGACACAGGAAATATCCTCCAAACCGAAGTTACCTCCCCACCAGGAGTTATCTTCCGAACCGGAAACACTTTCCAAACCGGAGCAGTTGTCTATGCCGCTTGAACAATTTATATCAGAAGAGGCGAGAAAATCTCATCGATTGATCGGTCAGGTGTTTAAGACTTATTGGATTGTAGAATATGACAACAAAATGTACATCATGGATCAACATGCCGCACATGAGAAAGTAATGTTTGAACGTCTGATGCGGCAAATGTCCGAAAAAAATGTCATTTCCCAGCAGTTATTGCCACCGAAAGTTGTACATTTAGACAGTGCCGAGCATGCAATGGTCATCAGCCATAGGGATCTGTTTGAGCAGACCGGATTTGATTTAGAAGATTTCGGAGACGATTCCATTGTCATCCGTGCGATGCCGGATGATATCATGGGAGTAGATCCGCAATCCTTATTTGATGCACTACTCAATGCCCTTTCTACGGATACCGGCAAACTTCAGATAGACTTTTTCGTGGAAAAATTATCGGGAATGGCATGTAAGGCTGCCATCAAGGGAAATACAGAGATTTCATTTCAGGAAGCAGATGCCCTGATCGACGAACTGCTCACATTAGACAATCCATACAACTGTCCACATGGACGTCCGACCATGATCACGTTGACGAAGACAGAATTGGAGCGTAAATTTAAAAGAATTCAGGATTAAGAGGGGTACACAGGTATGTGTCAGAAAAAACCATTGATCATATTGACCGGTCCAACCGCTGTCGGTAAGACAGCCTTATCAATCGAGCTTGCAAAAGCAGTAAACGGAGAAATGATTTCTGCGGATTCCATGCAAGTGTACAAGTTATTGGACATTGGAACTGCTAAAATTAAACAAGAAGAGATGCAGGGAATCCCACATCATCTGATTGATGTATTAGATCCTACCGAAGATTTTAATGTATTTCTATTCCAAAAGATGGCCAAAGCTGCCTTAGAAGAGATTTATGCAAAGGGCAAGATTCCAATTGTAGTCGGTGGAACCGGTTTTTATATTCAGGCACTTTTATATGATATCGCTTTTGAAGAGACAACCGAATCAGCATATCGTAAGGAATTAGAGCAGTATGCTTCTTTACATGGCGCACACGCACTGCATGAACAATTGAAAACGATCGATCCGGTTTCCTATGATACGATCCATGAAAACAATGTTAAACGGGTAATCCGTGCACTGGAATTTTATCACGATACCGGATATCCGATATCACAACATAATGCAGAAGAGCGGGAGAAGACTTCCCCTTATCAATATGCCTATTTTGTATTAAATGATGACCGGCAGAAGTTATATGACCGCATTGAACTGCGAATTGATCAGATGTTAGAAGAAGGTCTTGTCGAGGAAGTACGTCAGGCTTTGGCATATGGATGCGCCAGTGATATGGTGTCCATGCAGGGATTGGGTTACAAAGAGATCATTCCCTATTTACAGGGCACCTGTAGTTTAGACGAAGCGGTCTATATTCTGAAACGGGATACCCGTCATTTTGCCAAACGACAGCTCACATGGTTCCGCAGAGAACGTGACGTCATCTGGGTAGATAAGACACTTTTACCGGATACCGGACAGCAATTAGCATATATGCAGCAGCAACTGCATGACAGACAGATCATATAGAGGATATTACAGATGCATATAACGCATCATATACATAAGGAGAGAGTACGATGTTTGATAATTTACAACAAGCTTATGAATCTATGGGTATTTCACCAAAAGTATACGAATTAAGCCGGATCATTGAGAATTCGCTCAAGGAACGCTTTGAAGAGATTGACCGGATCACAGAGTGTAACCAGTTAAAAGTATTACATGCTATGCAAAAACACCGGTTATCCGAAGCACATTTTGCACCAACAACCGGATACGGATACAATGATATCGGACGTGAGACATTAGAGAAAGTATATGCAGATATCTTTGGAACAGAGGCCGCATTGGTTCGTCCACAGATCACCTGTGGTACTCATGCGTTATATCTTGCATTATCTGCAAATCTGCGTCCGGGAGATGAATTGGTTTCTCCTGTCGGAAAACCATATGACACGATGGAAGAGATA
>JBNMIW010000350.1:0-2247 GCA_050873485.1 Lachnospiraceae bacterium
ATCATAGATCACATGTTTTTTCCCATATTGCTCCAAAGCGTTCTCTACATCCGAAAGAGAGCCGTTCGCCCGCGAAGACATCTTTCCCGTCATAATAAGTGCACAATTTCCATAACTTGCCAGTTCCTCTGCATGATTCTTTACTACATCTATCTCCTGATATACTTTTGTTGGTACATAATATTTCATATTCTGCCTCCATTTTCTGTCTTGTTCTGTCACTATGCCATCGTCCCCAATTATATCCCCATAATATGTTATAATGAATATTCATATTTTTCAAGCGGGTGTTTGTGAATTGTTTGTGTCTGACAAACAATACATAAAAAACCGGTCGGACAATTCTCCCGTCCTTCCGGTTTTCTTTTTCCGTTTGATATTCTGTTTTACTCTAACAAATGCATCAATGCATGATACACTTCCTCCGCCACTGCCAGCTTGTACATCAACCGGCTTGGCTGCATTGGAAGCTCGACATGATACGAATGCATCTTACCATCCATACTGATTGCAAAATACACTTCTCCCGGAACCGATGTCTTCGGATTTTCCGGATCTACATTTCCCATTGTCCCCGTTACACCAATTCCGATATCCGCCTGATACGTATACGCACATGCAGACGCCATCGCTTCTGCGGTCTCCTTTGAGTACACGGTATACCGTTCAATGATTTCTGCCGGTACGCCCATCATAACTTTTGCCTCATTGCAGTATGTAACGTTCGCCCCCTTAAATATCGCCGACGCGCCTTCTGTATCCGTGATCAATGACGCGATCTGACCGGAGGTGGCACTCTCCATTGTTGTGATCGATATATTCCTTTCGATCAGCTGCTTTGTCAGTTTCTCATATTCTTTTCGGATTTCCTTCTCCGAATATTTCTTTTTCTTTACCGAAGCTGCGGTTTTTTTCTTCTTTCCAACCGACGTCTCTGCCACATATGTATCCGACTCCGGCATCCGGTTATCCGATCCACGCTCTTCGGATACCGATTGCTTTCTATCCGTCAGTTCCTGTGCCTCCGCGCAATACGGACAGGACTTATATCGATCGCCGTTGTAGTAATGACCATTTGCACATTTTCTGATATTCATATCCATTACCTTCTTTTTATCTCATAAATTATATGTTTAAAAATACTCTATGGAATATGTTAAATGTTTTTCTCCGATTTTTCAACATCAATTTACGTTCAGATTTGGATAGTGATCCCGAACCTGCGCCTTGAAATCATTCGCCGCTTCCTCCGCGGTTGCGCACATACCCGATTTATACATCTCGCAGGAACTTTCCGCGAGCCATTCCAGTTCAACATCATAGATTGAATATTTTTTACCATCTATCTTCTTCGCTGTTTCCTGCCAGATTGGTAACGGATCCTGCTCTCCAAGTACATAAACCGGTCCGAGTCCATCTGCAATCAACTCGTCCACCGCTGCCTTATTATTTACATAATCCAACGTTTCATAACTCATCTGATACATGACATCCGTGTCGCAACAGAGTGTATAGAGTACAAGCGCAGCCAGTTCTTTATTTGTACACTGGTTTGTAACGCCCAGATACGTGCCTCCCCAGAAATATGCGGACGGGCCCTGGCATATATTTCTCTTACCAAAAGTATCGGATCCTTCTTCATCATTAATTGTCCAATATATAAACCATGGACATCCAAAATATCCAAATACATTGTTTGTAAAATCCGTATTCCACCCATCTGTCCACTGTCCATGGTCATTGGTATAGCCATTATCATACAATTGCTTTGCCAATTCAAAATAACGGGTTACAGACGGATCTACCGAAAACACATCATTGTTCACCCAGGCAGCACTCCTTTGGCTCAAAACAGGTTTACATATATCTCCTGTACCTGATAACATCTTATATCCGGCATCTTTCATCTTCTGTGCAGTATCCATAAACGTATCCCAGTCCTTGACGTAAGACTGTACGTCTGCCGGATCCGATGTTCCAAGCACCTCCTGCGCGATATCCGTACGATAGACAAAGCATCCCGGCGTTGCCTGCCAACACAAACCCTTTAACTGTCCATCCACCGTTCCATAGTCAATAGTATACTGATATGCATTACTATACATATTGGCTGTAATTCCAATATCTGCCAACGCCACATATGTATCTGATGAAAGTATTCTTTTTGCTACATCCACATCATACGCGACAATCGATGGTACCCTTTCACCCCCATTGGAAATGGCATTGTCAATCGCACGCATGTAC
>JBNMIW010000351.1:0-2232 GCA_050873485.1 Lachnospiraceae bacterium
CTTCTAAACTTGCTGCATATACGGCACAGGATGTCCGTGGAAAAGTACTTTCCAAAGTTATGGGATTTTCCAATGCAGAGATGAATCAGTTCTCAACATCTTCTCTGATTACGAGATGTACAAATGATGTGCAGCAGATACAGATGGTACTTACGATCATGTTCCGTATGGTAGCATTTGCACCGATCATGGGAATTGGAGCAATCTTTAAGGTGCTGCATTCCACAACTTCTATGGCATGGGTAATCGTGGTTGCGGTGGCTGCCGTTATGTTGTTGATTTTGGTATTGATGGTAGTTGCAATGCCGAAATTTAAGATCATGCAGAAATTGGTGGATAAGCTGAATCTGGTATCTAGAGAGATTCTGACCGGACTTTCGGTTATTCGTGCATTTGGCAGAGAAAAATATGAAGAAAAACGATTCGAGGATGCAAGCAGAAATCTGATGAAGACACAGATGTTTACATCCGGTACAATGGCACTCATGATGCCAACGATGATGTTTATTATGAACGGAGTCAGTGTATTGATCGTATGGGTAGGAGCTGGAAAGATTGATGCAGGAGATATTCAGGTAGGTGAAATGATCGCCTTTTTAACATATGCAATGTACATTATCATGAGTTTCCTGATGATCTCCATGGTTTCGATTATGCTTCCGAGAGCAACGGTTGCTGCGGATCGTATTGATGAGGTGTTACAGTCGCAGACCATGATCTTAGATAAAGAGACAACAGTGGATGTGCCGGATGGAAAGGGAGAAGTTACATTTTCTCATGTATCGTTCCGTTATCCGGGAGCCGAAGAGAATGCGTTACATGATATTGACTTTACGGCGGAGGCCGGAAAGACAACGGCAATTATCGGAAGTACCGGTTGCGGTAAATCAACACTTGTCAGTCTGATACCGAGATTGTTTGATGTATCAGAAGGAAGTGTCTGTGTAGATGGCGTAGATATCCGGGATATGAAGATGAAGGATCTTCGTAAAATGATCGGATATGTACCACAAAAGGGTGTATTATTCTCCGGTACGATTGCATCGAATATCCGTTTCGGAAAGGAAGATGCAACACAGGAAGAAGTGGAAAAAGCAGCAACGATCGCACAGGCAACGGAATTTATTGAAGAAAAAGAGAAACGGTACGACAGTGAAGTTGCACAGGGCGGTAACAATGTATCCGGAGGACAGAAACAAAGACTGGCAATTGCAAGAGCAATCGCAAAACAGCCGAAAATATATGTATTTGACGATAGTTTTTCCGCATTGGATTACAAGACAGATGCAGCATTGCGGAAGGCTTTGAATTCTGAAGTCGCAGATGCAACCGTTATTATTGTGGCACAACGGATCAGCACCATCATGCATGCAGATCAGATTCTGGTATTGGAAGATGGAAAGATCGTTGGACGTGGAACGCACGAAGAATTACTTGCAGAAAATGAAGTATATCAACAGATTGCCAGATCACAGTTGACACAGAAAGATCTGGAAGGAAAGGGGTGCTAAATATGGGAGAAAACAAAACACCAATGCCACGCAGACGCGGGATGCATGGACGGGGCATGGGAGCACCGGTTGAAAAGGCAAAGGATTTTAAGGGAACATTTCGTAAATTGATCGCATATGTTTCAAAGTATCATATCGCATTGATCTTAGTTGCCATTTTTACAATTGGTTCTACCGTATTTAATATTGTAGGACCAAAGGTATTAGGTAAGGCAACAACAGAGATTTTTAACGGATTGGTCAGCAAGATACAGGGTGGAAGTGGCATTGATTTTGATAAGATCGGGCATATCATTTTGATCATGTTAGCACTTTATCTGACTTCCATGCTCCTTGGTTATGCACAAGGTCTGATCATGACACAGGTGGTACAGCGAATCGCATTTCGGATGCGAAAAGAGATTTCGGAAAAGATCAATCGACTGCCTATGAATTACTATGACAAACATAGCTTTGGAGATGTACTGTCAAGAATCACAAATGATGTAGATACGTTGACACAGGGATTGAACCAGTCAGTGACGCAGTTGATCTCATCCAGTGCAACTTTGATCGGAATCCTGATCATGATGCTTAGTATTTCACCGCTTATGACAGTGATCGCATTACTGTTACTGCCAATCTCTGCAATCGGAATTATGTTGATCGTTAAGAATTCACAGAAATATTTCGTCGATCAGCAGAACTATTTGGGAGATGTAAACGGACAGATTGAAGAAAA
>JBNMIW010000352.1:0-2226 GCA_050873485.1 Lachnospiraceae bacterium
AATCAGGACAGTTCCCTCGATTGGCAACAAAAGGCGGTTCAAGATCTTGGCAAATGTGCTCTTTCCACTTCCATTTACCCCTGCCACAACGATAAACTCGCCTTCTTCTGCGTCAAAATTAATTCCTCGGATGGCATTTACCATCTCCGTAAGATTCCCTTCCTCATCCCGGTCAAAATATTCAAATGTAAGATCTCTGATTTTTATCATACTATTCCATATTCCCGATTCACGTTTCTATTCAGACTGCCTGTCTCATCACATATCCATTACTATACCATTTTTTCTATGTTTCCGGCAATTTTTTCTCAAAAAGAATTTGATTATTTAAAGAATGATTTTTTGCCTTCTCTATGTTATAATTTATATGATATTTATACTCATTGGGAGGTTACATATGGATTTTTCGAATTTTCCGAACATTAATGCAAGAGTCACTGCCTGGGGCGGTATAAAACAGACTGCATTTAACAAGAAAAAATACGCAACCGCCGAAGCATCCTGGAATCTGCTTTCTCCTCAGGAGATTGCAACACTCGATCAGCAGATTCCTTACGGTGTGGACGCGTTCTCTTTCGTTGCAACACCGACCGCCATTCTCGTCTATGAGGCGAAGACGGTGCGCGTGATCCCGATTCGCGATATCATGTGGATCTACGGAAACGTCCTGAAGCAAACTTCGTATTTCATTCCGGTAAGTAAGATACACACCTTATATCTGCTTGCCAGAGATGGCGGAACTTATTCACTCGGGCAGATCACGACCGGCGGTTTCTCCAAAAAAGTACCACTCGATGAAGCAATTACACAGTTGCAGAATCTGTTACTTCCCTACAGAAAGGGAATTATCTACGGATACTCGGACGAAATCATGAATTATTTCAGCAAAAACTTCAATGGCGCAGTCCAAATGATAGATGCCAAATCTATGGAAGCATAATCTATATTCACAAACACACAAAAAGAGGGATCAAAATCCCTCTTTTATTTGTTCTTATTGTATCGTTGGAGAACCGGCAAATGTCTTTTCCTCTTCCAGATATGTATATCCATCCCCTGACACATACTGCACCAGGCAGTCCGAATTATAATACTGTGCAAATAACACGCTTCCACTTTTGCTATACACGACTATTACACCCGGGCATCGAAACTGGCTGTAAAAAGTTTTACAATTCATGCCCAACGGTTCATCTTCATCCCCGGTAAAGTTAAAAAATTTGTAGTCGCTTCCATTTTCTGCATTTAGCTCTTCTAGAACCTTTTCTGCAAAATAATAATCCAATGCATTATCATCGCTCACACCATCTAAACTTTTATTCTGCGCACGGCTTAACATATAATTCGTCAACATACCGCAGGAATAGGATTTGCCGTCCTTGTCTGTATATGTTTTATTTGTCTTCATTTCATATTCTTCTGCATAAGTTGACACCAGTCCCGTCTCAACCGCAGATACAATTGTACGCAATTCTTCCATTGCATTGGACGCACGTGCCTTCCGGATATACCGAATTACCGCCAATCCAATCGCCCCTGCAAGCACTGCCATAATTGCAATCGCAATAATCAGTTCTACCAATGTAAAGCCCGCGTTTTTTGAAATACTTCTCCGCTTCTTCATATCCCTACCCCACAGATATCAAACTTTTGTAACCAAAGTCATCATATCATTATATGCGTGGCAAGGCAAACGTATTTCCATAAAATCCCCGGTGAAAAATTACAATTCTTGTCCAATTACGATCCCCTTCGCATCTGTTCCATGTCCAATCTGCTTCGTAACAGCAATCGGCATAGTGCTGTCCACATATTTTTTCACAAGAGGAACGATGTCCGGCGTACAGTGCTTTGCTTCCATCTCGGTAAATGTCCCGAGCAGAATCCCTGCCACCTGCTCAAACGCGCCAATCTGCTGCAACTGACTCAGATATGTTTCCATCCGTGCCACTGTTCCGGATCGACTTTCCAAAAGCAGAATCTTCCTATGCAGATCCGGCATATAAGAGGTTCCGGCCAGTTTCAGAAAACACCGGATATTTCCACCAATAACGATTCCATGCATCTCCGTCCCCTGTACATAACGATACTCGATCCGGTACAATGCATCGCCACCATCACACAAAACATTTTTCACATCCGCTATCTGTTGTTCACAACTCTCATAGAGCATATTTCGGATTTGATACAATACACCTATCTTTCCGGTCTCCGTATAGATTGCAT
>JBNMIW010000353.1:0-2226 GCA_050873485.1 Lachnospiraceae bacterium
TATTATACAACTGTTGAAAAATCACGCTGCCAAACAACGGCAGACAAAATTTCCACAAAACCGACTCCGGCTTTCCAACTGTTAAATCCTTATTCAACCTCTTTCGCCTCCACGTATCCCTCTTTGTGTTTATATAACATATTATGAACCTATAAACACAACAATTACTGTGGCACAAATCCAGTCAACCGTCAAGTGCACCCTCATTTCATATACTGCGAATTTTTCTCAATCTTCCCTGTTTATCCACATCATTTTTTCCTGCAGAGATTGATTTTCTGTATGTTTGCACTAAAAAACAGACCAAATTCTATGCAGAAAAAGGTCTGGTGCGAACAAATGTTTTATGTTATAATAGAACAGAGGTGAAGGTATGAAATTATTACTTATATTAATTATGATCGTGGCAGCTCTGATGCTCATTACATATTTCACAGCCGCCATAACCAAAAAGCACAAACTACTCATACTGTTTCGAATTATCATGCTGATCTTGATCGCACTGCTAATCATTAGCTGGATCACCAGTATCGTTTTAGGTCAACATTTTATTTTATTGCTTCTTCTCGCCATTCTATTTATTATTATGTACATATTTTCATAATACCCCTTGCACATACGCATCGCATATATGTCAAGGGGTATTATTTTCTTGCTATATTTTATTTTACTAATGCTTATTCTGTAACTGTTACTGCAATCTTTTTTGAATCTTCTTCCGGAAGATATCTTAAATAGGTATTATCCGCAACGGAATCCTTGATATTACTACAGTTTTCTCCAATACGTTCCATACCATGAAAAATATTCGCAAATATATTGGTGAATTCCGGTCGGCAATCCCCTTCCTTAATTCGCTTCTTATGATTCTTTCGAACATTCTTCTCTAACTTCGCAATGCGTTTCATATATCGCTCTATATCTGCAACAGAATCTTTATCTCCATACATTACCAGATGTACCGATTCCATATACATTGCCGTAATCACATCAAAGCTCTCTTCAATCTCTTCCATCGCTTTTCTTGAAAAATGAAAATTCTTCATCGTTTTCTCTCTGGCAATCTCTAACAGATCTCCCATACAGTGACTGATTCGTTCCAGATCTTCCACCATATACATAATCTCCATCGCATGTGCAGACTGTTCCTCATTCATTGCGCCGGAAGAAAACATGCTGATCAGATAATTATAGATATATTCATGTGTCTGCTTGATCTTACAAAACGTATCATCCGCCTGATCCAACAGATCCAGTCCACCTTCTAACATGGCATCCTTAATATTTCCAAAAAAGCTCTCCATCTGTGTTGCATAGTAAATAATCTCTTTAGACACCAAATGCAATGCTACCACAGGCTGATTGACTACATGTACATCCAAAAACTGTACATGATCTTCTGCTTCCTTTGTCTCCTTGTCCGGTAAGATCCACATTACAATCTTAACCATGAGCCAGATTAACGGAATCCAGATGATCGTATTTACCACATTAAATCCTGTATGTGCATTTGCAATCTGTCTTGAGATCACATCTACTTCAATTCCCTTCGGCGAAACCATTTGAACCAGCTTCGCATACCATGGAATAAAGAACATAAATACAACCGAACCTGTTACATTGAATACCGTATGTGCTACCGCTGTACGTTTTGCATCCCTGCTCTGTCCGATACATGCCAACAACGCAGTAATCGTCGTTCCAATATTACTACCAAGAAGAATCGGTATTGCTCCCTGCAATCCGAGAATAGATGACACCCCATCCGGTCCTGCCTGTGCCGCAAAATTCTGCAATACCGCAATGACCGCAGAAGAACTCTGTACAACTAAGGTAATTCCGGTTCCTAATAATAAACCAAGAATTGGAACATCTGCTACTTTACCGATCAGATCAAGAAATACCGGACTGGTTGCCAATGGTTTCATTGTCGTTCCCATCACTTCGATTCCAACAAATAAAATACCAAAACCTAATATCGTATTACCAACATTTTTTAGTACTTCCTTCTTGGAAAGGAATCCAATCAAAAATCCAATAAATATGATCGGATAGATATAATCACTAATATTAAATGCTATGATCTGTGCTGTAATCGTTGTTCCGATATTGGCACCTAATATAATAGAAATTGCCTGTGGAAGTGTCATCAATCCTGCACTAACAAAGCCGATTACCATAACCGTTGTAGCACTACTGCTCTGCAAAACCGCAGTTACCAGTGCA
>JBNMIW010000354.1:0-2220 GCA_050873485.1 Lachnospiraceae bacterium
AAAGTTTATGTCACAAAGGGAATCCGTAAGAATTTCCGTATTGAGGTAGATGCATATGAGTTGGAAAAATAACGGCAACTTAAGAATTCAGATAGGAGATATTGTAATCCTCATAGGGGGATTATTGATATCTCTTATTGTGTTATTATGCATTCGGCATACAACGGACGGAGCGTATATTGAAGTTACGGTTGATCGGAAAGTTACGTCTTATTCCCTGCAACAAGATCAGACGATCCGGATTGAGCCGCAAAATGGTGGACAGAATGAACTGATTATTGAAAATGGCAGTGCTTATATGAAATCGGCAGACTGCCCGGATCAGATCTGTGTAAAACATAAAGCCATTTCCAAAAACGGAGAGAGTATTATATGTCTTCCGCATGCGGTATATGTCGAAGTGATAAGTGACCGGAAAAATGATATTGATAATTAAGGACGGAATGCGATGAACACAAAACGTATCACACAATTTGGCTTATTTTTAGCAACTGCATTGGTATTATCCTATTTAGAGAGTCTGTTGCCGGTAATGGTGGCAGTTCCGGGTTTTAAGATCGGTCTTGCCAATATCGTTACCATGCTTTTTGTATACGAATATGGGATACGGGAAGCGTTTGGTTTTATGATAGTCCGTGTGGTGTTATCCGGTTTTTTATTTTCCGGAATGGCTGGCATCGTGTATAGTTTAGCGGGGGGAGTCTGTTGTATTTTCGTGATGGCACTTACTCGGAAAATACCATTCTGTTCTGTGTTAGGCGTCAGCATGATGGGTGCGGTTTCACACAATTTTGGACAGATCCTGATTGCATGGTTTGTTATGGACAATGCACATATCCTGTATTATTTTCCGGCACTCTGCATTGCCGGTCTTGCAACCGGTCTTGTGATCGGTGTTCTAAGTAATATTCTAATGAAAGTTCTTCATCCTTTTCTATGATAAAATGAAAAACAATCTAGTAAAAATGAGTCAATGGTTGTATAATTGATAAGAGTTCTCAAATAAGAATTGGCAGGTTGGGAACGATCAGAAAAAAGAGAGGTAGCGTATATGGGTTTATTTACATTTAAAGGAGGAATACATCCTTATGATGGCAAGGACCTGTCGAAAGATAAGGCTATACAGGAATATTTGCCAAAAGGGGATTGCGTGTATCCGTTGTCACAACATATTGGTGCACCTGCGAAGCCATTAGTAAAAAAAGGTGACCATGTTCTGGTAGGTCAAAAGATTGCGGAGGCACAAGGCTTTGTGTCTGCGAATATTCATTCCGGAGTATCCGGAACCGTTAAGTCGATCGAACCTCGATTAACAGTGAATGGAACCAAAGTGAATTCGATCGTAATTGATAATGATGGGGAATTTGAGGAGATTGACTTTACACAGAATGTAAAACCGTTAGATCAGATGTATCGGGAAGACGTGAAGGATGCGATTAAGGAGGCAGGAATTGTCGGAATGGGCGGAGCCGGATTCCCGACGAATGTCAAGTTGTCTCCTAAGAATGAAGATGCGATTGATACGATCATTGTAAACGGTGCAGAATGTGAACCGTATCTAACATCGGATTATCGACGTATGTTAGAAGAGCCGGAGAAGATCGTAACCGGATTGCAGATTGTGATCAATTTATTTGACCATGCAAAAGGAATTATTGCAATTGAGGATAACAAGCCGGATGCGATTGCAAAGTTAAAGGAATTAACACAGAATATTCCGGACATCACCGTTAATGCCGTGAGAACAAAGTACCCACAGGGTGCGGAACGCCAACTGATCTATGCCAATACAGGACGACAGATCAATTCGTCTATGCTTCCTGCGGATGCCGGATGCATCGTGCATAATATTGATACGATCGTTGCGATCTATAATGCGATCATTGAAGGAAGACCGTTATTTGAGAGAATTGTAACGGTAACAGGCGATGCAGTAAATGATACCGCGAATTTTAAGGTGCGGTTAGGAACCAATGCACAGGAACTGATTGATGCAGTGGGCGGATTTAATATAGAAGATCCCGGCAAGATCATATCCGGTGGACCGATGATGGGAAAAGCAATGTTTTCGTTAGACGTTCCGTTAGTGAAAGGAAGTTCTGCATTGTTATGTTTCCGGGAGGATATGGTTTCTGCGGTAGAACCGTCGAATTGTATCCGTTGCGGCAGATGTGTAGAAGTATGTCCGGGAAGGGTAATGCCGAATAAACTGGCAGATTT